>DCPZ01000009.1 GCA_002323795.1 Flavobacteriales bacterium UBA1531
GATTTCGTGCTCATCACTGGTGGTTTAGGCCCTACTCGGGATGACATCACAAAAGAAACGTTAGCAGATTATTTTGATACGCAACTGGTCATGGATCAAGCGATTCTTGAACGGATCACACAATGGTTTGCTGGCCGAGGATTTGATATGCTCGAAGCGAATCGACACCAAGCGATGATGCCGGAGGGATGCAAGGTTCTTGTAAATCCGAGGGGAACAGCTATGGGCATGTGGTTTGAGCGGGATGCGGGTCAAAAAGTGGTAGTGAGCATGCCCGGGGTTCCGTACGAGATGAAAGGGCTGATGGAGGAGGAAGTATTACCACGTGTAGATCGTCACTGGGAGTTGCCTACTCGCTATCATCGCACGTTGCTGACTCAAGGTGTAGGTGAGAGTTATCTCAGCGAATTGGTTTGGGATTGGGAGGAGCAATTGGAGTCACGTGGTGTATCAATTGCTTATCTGCCTGCACCTGGTCAGGTGCGGGTCAGACTGAGTTCGGTTGATTCAGATTTATCATCAGCCAAAGATCGGGTTGAGGCTGAGGTCGCTGAGTTTTTGACCTTGGCTGGTAGACATGTCGTATCCGATCGAGATGAGCCATTGGGAGCAGCAGTTGTCCGAATTTTAACCCAGCGAAAAAAGACCTTAGCAACCGCAGAATCCTGCACTGGAGGAGCAATTGCATCAAGCATTACTGCTGTGCCCGGAAGCAGTGCGATTTTTATAGGATCCGTAGTGGCCTATGATAATCGAATTAAACAAGAGTTGTTGGGTGTATCCTCTAATGCTTTGGATGTGGATGGAGCTGTTAGTGAGGCCGTGGTATGTCAGATGGCCAAGGGGGCGCGAGAGCTTCTGGGGACGGATTATGCTGTCGCCACTTCTGGCGTGGCGGGCCCATCCGGTGGATCAGTAGATAAGCCTGTCGGCACTGTATGGATCGCTTTGGCTGGGCGAGAAGGCGTAGAGGCCAAGTGTTTTCGCTTGGGCAATAGCCGCGCTCGCAACATTGAAAGAAGTATGCGGGAAGCGTTGGCTTTGATCATCCGCAGCGCAAAATAATTGCAATGAAGTTCAGTCAAACGGTTGGATGGCTGGCTTTTCTGTCGTTTCTTTGCCGTCCGAAAAAGTAACGTCATGAGCCGCATCTGTCAACTCACTGGTAAGAAAGTAATGGTAGGAAACAATGTTTCTCACTCAAAGCGCCGCACCAAGCGCACATTTTACCCGAACTTACAGAAGAAGCGATTCTTCAATTCCGAAGATGGCTCTTACGTCACGTTGCGTGTCTCAACTTCTGCGATGCGAACGATCAATAAAATTGGATTGAAGGCTGCAATAGCCGAATCAAAGGCCAAAGGACTCTTTGTAGAGGCCTGAGGTTTTTCCAATGCTTTCGCAAGCATGGAGAAATAAAAAAACCGCCTAGGAGGGCGGTTTTTTTATGCAGCAAAAGATCTGGATCTAAAGAAACTGATTCGAATCGTCCAAGGAACGAATCAGTTGCCTCCCAATATCAAGGGCAGACCATCTTCCGCATTTCCGATCACGACTACTTTTGAGTTTGGGCTGTTGGCCAAGGCTGATGTTGCTTCGATGCCTTTCCACTTGAGCAGCTCTTTGCTAATTCCTCGAGAAACAATCTCTTGATAATCCCTGATGCCCTCTGCCTCGATGCGCATCCGTGCTGCTTCTTTACTAGCCTTCTCCAATCGGAATTCGTATTCCAGAGACTCTTGCTCTTGTTGTAATTTACGTTCAATGGCTTCTTCAAGTTTGCGTGGAAGTTGAATGTTTCGGATCAAAACATCATTGAGTTTGAGGTAGTTCTCCGATAGCTTTTCTCGCATCCGCGTATCTATTTCGGTTTGAATTTCGTCACGTCGCGTGGTATTGAATTCTTCGGGCAGGTATTTCGCAATGACTTCACGCGCTACAGATCGCATCGCAGGGACGACCACTTTTTGTTCGAAATTCTTTCCACGTTCAATTTCCAAACGACCGAGGGATGCGATGTCTGGTTGGTAGAAAACAGTCACATCCATCTCAATCTTGAGGAGATTCGAGCTGAGTACCTCCAGGTGTTCGAGGCGTTCCTTTTGGCGGACTTCGTAGGTGTAAACTTTGTTCCAAGGAGCTTTGAAGTGAAATCCCGATTTCATGGGCACTTCATCTGGATCTATGCCATCACTGAATGTGTGGAACAAGAGGCCGGCATGGCCCGATGGGATTGTGACTGTGAGCGATCCACCTAAAAGAAGGATTGGAGCGAAAATCAGGGTAATGATGAGGATGCGGCGCATACTCTTAGGATTGGGTTGTTGTGACATGAGACCAAATTACGGATAAGCCCTCAGCCTCCAAGAGCTTTGGCAAATTTTGTCGCTCCTATTTGCAATCAATAACCGACAGTTCTCCGTCGAATGATCCACTCAATGGCAAGTAAAAGGAGAGCTAACATTAAAATGGGAATCCATTCCACACCATCTTGGAGTGAGACTTGTTCATGTAGGATCGTCCCTGGCATGCCTGCTTGAATAAAGGTTAGGACCGCATCGGCAGGCTCAATTGATTCCCAAGTTCCAATGAAAACCCCTCCATTCTTTGCAGAAATCCGCTGCAGTAAATCATGGTCTGCAGGCCAGCCCGTTTGCTCGATTCGCATGTTTTCTACCACAAGGATTCCGCGGTCTTGGAATGTTTCCTCGGCCATTGCGCAATTCGCAGTCCAAGTATATTTTCCTTCGGACATGCGTCCAAAATCCAATTGATAGCGTTCACCGTCAAAGCGCATGCTTTTGATGAATTCGATGCCAGCGGTGTCCTGAAGGATCACTTCGATTTGGGCGTTTGCAGACATGGTCCATCCAGCATCATACGCCTCGGCTTGAAGGATTACATGCGATTCACTGGATATACGTGACTCGGTTTGAATTTTAAAGCGTTCGCGCAGGTCATTGGCCGCCAAAAATTGAACATGCCGTTGAATCAATTGATTGAAGGTATCATGACTCTGAGATTGAAGATAACTGCGCATGCGCCAATTCCATAATCCTTCGCCAATTGTTAGGGCCGTTCGTTCGCCAGATGACTTGATTCGTGTCGCCCAAAAGGCATCAAGCGTTTCGACGTTTCCGAGTTGTTTAAAGAGCAGAGGAGTCCACGATTTGGACCACTCCATAGATTCCATGGGGCCTGTCATGGGCGGCCACGAGCGCATTGCTTCTCCGATTGTACCGACCTCGTAATCAATGATTCCGTAGCTGGGGTTCATTCGTCCACGAAAATTTTGCTCCACATCTGTGGTGTTTGTGAGTCGAACTCCGAGTCCATTGTTTATTCGAAGGTGATTGTATGAAGTTTGCGAGGTTGCCATCCACCAAGCATTGATGTTTTGAGAAGAAATCCTGGCCTCCCACTCTTGGCCTCCCCAGGTTCTACCCATTAGATTGTGGGCAATGATCACGTCCGAGGTTTCCAATGCATTGAGAACGGTCGATGCGTCCGCGAGGCCGTTTAGGTAGATGGTATGGACTTCATAAGCGTCGAGTACCTCCAACGCCATAGTGATGGCTCCAATATCAGGATGAGGCGCTGAGGAAATACACGTTACGAGCCGTCTGCTATCTAAAACATCGACATAGAAGCTTCGTTGGTTGTTTTGGGAATCGGATTCATTGTTTCCGATGCTCGCTTCAATCCGATACCCTATGGTTCCCACCGCAGTCGCCGTTATCATAAATCGGATGCGGTGCAAATCTTGGTCGCTTCTGCACGTCCATTCCTCTTCGGCCAGTTGTTCATTTCCTTGGAAGATTTGGATCCGAGCTCTCTGTCCTTCCATTCCTTGGGACTGAATGATTGCTTCGACGGGAAAGGAGTTGTTGAGGTAGGCGATCTGATTGTGATTGACGCGTTCAATCCATCGATCTTCACGGCTCGTAGTGTCCCCAAGGCCAATGGTATAAGTCGCAGCAAGGGGCCATGAGGCTACGTATTCAGGGTCTGTTCCTCGGTTTACAAGCCCATCGGAAGCCAGGATGATTCCTGCAATGTTTCGGTTTTCGATCCGGTCATTCAGGTTTTCAATCGATGCAGAAAGATTGGTTTGCGTTCCGTCCCAACGGATAGAGCTTTGTTCTGGTGTTGTTAGTTCTGATAGGTTCTGATCAAAACCGTACCACTCGGTCTTCACATTCAATGACCGAAGCTCGCTGTTCAATCGTTCGAACCAATCATTCAGCTTTACCCCTGTTGCTTCGCCATCGGTGCGGGTGAGGATAGAGGAGCTTTGGTCGACAAGAACCACAGCAGTAGGCTCTTCCTTTTGCAATTCGATTTCGCGAATTAAAGGTTCCAATAAAAGAAATGTGAGAAGAGTAAAAGCGCACCATCGGATAAGGCTGAGCCCAAATCTTCCGACAACACTAAGTCCGCCTCCAGTTGATGTCATTTCAACACTTGCTCCTCGTCGCCCATATAACCACCATGCAGCTGCAATTCCAGGGGTTCCAATGGCCAGCCACTGCAACGGCTCGGCCTCGATGATCCATTGACTGGGCAGGGATAGGTCCATCTAAGTAGGCTTAAGCTTACGCCGTGATCATGCCGCCATCGACGCAAATCGTCTGTCCGGTAATGTAAGCGCTCATGTCGCTAGCGAGGAAGGTACAAAGTTGTGCTACATCTTCCGGTCGACCTCCACGCCTCAGAGGAATGGCGTCTCTCCATCCTTGAACGGTGTCTGCGTCGAGTGATGCGGTCATCTCTGTTTCAATGAATCCAGGGGCAATGGCATTGCAACGGATATTGCGCGAACCCAGTTCCAAAGCCACTGATTTGGTGAATCCCAATATCCCCGCTTTCGATGCGGCATAATTTGCTTGCCCAGCATTGCCTTGCACGCCTACAACAGAACTCACATTGATGATGCTCCCAGACCTCGCTTTGAGCATCGTTCGCATCACTGCTTTTGTCAGAGCAAAACAAGATTTAAGATTGACATCGATGACGCGATCCCATTGATCTTCGCTCATGCGCATCAATAATGTGTCATCGGTAATCCCTGCATTGTTGATGACAATATCAACGGTTCCAAAGGCTTCGACGACTTCGGCTACCAGGCTTTCGGCTTCGGACATTTTTGAAGCGTCCGACTTAAACCCTTGCACTTGGCCTCCGTTTGCGGTTAGTTCCGCTTCAAGTGCACGGGCTTTTTCCTCCGATGAGCGATAGGTAAATGCAACGTGAGCTCCTTGGCTCACAAATTCTTGAGCAATGGCTTTGCCTATTCCACGAGATGCACCAGTGATGATGGCTACTTTTCCTTCTAATAACATGGTGAAGTGTTTATGATGCAGATGGGTCAAACAGGTCAGCTGCTTCAGCGATTAATTCGGCGATGTCTTTGACTTCTACTTCCGATTCTTGGTTGGCGTTTTTGACACCGTCGGTGATCATCGTGTTGCAAAATGGGCAGCCTGTTGCAATGACTTCTGGTTTATTTTCTAGGGCTTCATTCGTTCTTTCGTGATTGACTTCAGCTTTGCCAGCTTCGGCCTCTTTAAACATCTGTGCACCTCCGGCACCACAGCACATAGCATTTTGTTTGCACCGTCGCATTTCAAGCAATTCGGCATCTAATTTTTGAATGACTTCCCGCGGTGCGAGGTATTCGCCATTTCCACGGCCCAGGTAACAAGGATCGTGAAATGTGATGCGCTTGCCTTTGAAAGGACCTCCATCTGCCATCCGTAATTTACCAGTTTCTATGAGCTCTCGAATGAATTGGGTATGATGCAAAACTTCATATTTTCCTCCGAGCTCAGGGTATTCGTTCTTCAATACATTGAAGCAATGTGGACATCCTGTAATGATTCTTTTGATTTCGTATCCATTGAGCGTAGCGATGTTTTGTGCAGCTTGCATTTGGTACAAAAATTCATTGCCTGCTCTCTTGGCCGGATCACCGGTACATGACTCTTCTTGGCCTAGGACGGCAAAGGAGGTGTCCGAAGCAATCAATATGCGTGCAATGGCTTTGGTAATTCGTTTTGCACGGTCGTCGAAACTTCCCGCACATCCGACCCAGAAGAGCACGTCAGGCGTTTGTCCTGAGGCTGTCAATTCCGCCATCGTGGGTATGTGTATTGAGCTCATTTCGCTTTAAACTTCAGAGGTCCAGTTGCCTCGGTCTCCAGCGGGAAAAGCCCACGGTGCACCGTTGTTTTCAATGTTATTGAACATCGAAGTGATGGATTCCGGCGATTTACTATCCTCCATGATCAAACTTCTACGCATGTCCAAAATGATGCCCATGGGGCTGATGTTGATGGGACATGCTTGCACGCAGGCTTGGCAGCTCGTGCAAGCCCATAACTCTTCTTCTGAGATCCAGTCGCCCAAAAGCGACTTGCCATCGGGCTTCCATTCTCCGCCATTCGCTTCCCGTGATACACCGATTTCCTCGATTCGATCCCTCGTTGACATCATAATTCTGCGTGGGCTGAGCAATTTTCCCGTTTGGTTGGCGGGGCACTCCGAGGTGCATCGTCCGCATTCAGTGCAAGTGTAAGCCTCCATCAATTGCTTCCAAGTCAAATCTGTGGCATCTTTTGCTCCAAATTTTGGAGGCACTGCATCCGCCGGTGCTGCGGCAAATGGATCTGCACTGGGGTCCATCATCAGCTGTACTTCTTTGGTTACAGCTTCCATGTTGTCCATCGCTGCCGGCTCATTTAAATTGGAGAAATACGTATTAGGAAAGGCAAGAATGATGTGGAAGTGTTTCGAGTAGGGGACATAGACCAAAAAGGATAAGACACCTGCGATGTGCGCCCACCACATGCCCCTTTCAACGGCAATGATACCTGCATCTGAAAGTCCTGAATAAAGAGGCATCAAAAGACTGCTCACGGGGAAGGAGCCAGCTTCGATGTAATGCTCAAGTCCGCGTGATTGTGCGATTGCATCAGCAGCATTCATGCTGAGGAACGCGAACATTAGAAGCACTTCGGCCACGAGAATGATGTTGGCATCGAGAGAAGGCCAACCTTGTAAATCTTTCGAGGTTAATCTGGCCAAAGCCATTCCATTCCGTCGAATGAAGAACACCACGCATGCGACAAGGACTCCGGCAGCGAGCCATTCGAAGGAGGCTATGAGCACGTTGTAGAAGCTGCCGAGAAAAGCAAAAACACGGTGTGTGCCGAAAATTCCGTCAATTACAATCTCGAGCATTTCGATGTTGATGATCACGAATCCTGCATAAACAATGATGTGCAGGATTCCTGCGACTGGGCGCGCCGTCATCTTGCCTTGGCCTAGGGCAACCCACAACATTGTCTTCAAGCGTTCTACTTTTCGATCGCTGCCATCCCAATCAATGCCTGAGAGAATATTGCGGCGTATCACAGCGATGCGCTTGGCAAAAAAGAAACTGGCGGTACCCAGGATGATAAGAAATAGCAATTGGCTCAACATCATTCAAGACTCTCTCGATTGGTCATCAGGGGTTTTGGTTCTCTTCACGGTCGTCCAACTGTTGTTCGATGATCGCTTTCAATTTCTTCAATTCTTTTTTGGACAGCGCTTTCTCCTGCTTCTTGCCAAAGACAGATACTCTAACATATCGCCACGGATTGAGGTAGAGATCATTGATGAGGTACTGCAATTCATTATTGGTGGCAATCAACCCTTCGTGCAAAGAGTCGCTGTTGACCAACTGTCCTAGTGATCCTTCTCCCATATTGATTTTGCGCGTGATTTCATCCACATGAGTGAGGGCAGAGTTTGCGCGCTGTACTGTTTCGGCGAAGTTCACGGCAGCCAACGAATCTGAGATCTCGGAAAAGTTCTCCATCACGTTGGCGAGGTCATCATTGTGCTCTTTGATGTTCGAAGTGATTCCTTCGACGTTGGTCATAATGCCTTTTAGGCTCGAGCGGTTTTCGGCAACCATGTTGTCCAATTGTATCGAGGTTTTCTCCAAACTTTCAACGGTGCGCTGGATGCTTTCGAACGCAGTTGGCAACCCGAGGGTGGCGTCGGCTTCAAAGACAGCTTTGAGATTTTCCAAAATATCGTCTACTCCGTCGATCAATTGGTCGGTCTTGTTTTTGAGCGGGATTAATTCAATCCTGACCGCTTCGGCGATTCCCATTTCTAAATCGCTTGTTAACGTATCACCAGGGGAAGCAAGGGCTTCTTCTTCTCCGGCAATGAGGTCAATTGCTTTGGTGCCGAAAAAGTCGCTTGAAACAATTTTTGCTCGGGTGTCACGCGGAATACGCAAGGTGGACTGTTCAATTTCGAATGCCACCATCAATGATCCATCGCCTGCATCTGAAAACCCAACTTGGGTGACCTGTCCTACCTTGAATCCGTTGACCACAACGGGATTGGAAATAGCGAGCCCGTCAATTGCGGCATAAGCTGCATAGTAGGTGTTGGAAGGGCGGAATGGATTGAAACCTTTCAGATAGTTGATGCCAAGGATCAGGAGCACAAGTCCTCCAATTACAAGAGTTCCAATCTTAAATTCTTTTGATGCTGTGGCCACGTAGATCAGTTTTTACGAATTGGTTGCACTCCTTGAGATTCAAATGATGTCCCTTCAAATTTAACGACAAACGCATCTGAGAATCCTTGTTTTTGCATTTGCATTTTAAGATCGTGGGCTTCGGTGGATTGCGCACAATTCCCAACGGCATATTTGTAGAGTCCGTTACGAAGATACTCAACTGCTGACGGCAGACCTTGTAGCTGCTCATCATCTTCCTTAAGTGGAAGCCCAGAGGTCATGACTTGAACGCGAAAAGTTGGATTTGGAAGGACATTGATTTCTTCTTGCACTGAACTAGCGGCGGCTTTTTTCTCCTCGCTCTGACGTGTTGGATGGTATTTTTCTTTGTAGGTCCGAAAGGCGCGAAGCAGCGCGGATGCCATGAGTTCCTGCCCTGTCCTGGAGTTTAAGAATTCTTCTTCTTTGGGGTTGGTTAAAAATCCGAGTTCCACCAAAACGGACGGCATTTGAGTGAAGCATGTGACGTAGTATCCGGCTTGTCTCACTCCACGATCTTTTCTCCCGACGCGCTGCTTGAATTGCGATTGAATCAAACTTCCGAGTTCTAGACTTTGCTGGAGAAATACAGATTGGCGCAGGCTGAGCGCGATGTAGGTGTCGGGATCGTCGGGTTTGAATCCTTCGTAAAAGGCTTCATAATCGCTTTCGCGGGAAATGAAGGAGTTCTCCTGCATGGAGACCCTGAGGCTTTCTTCACTTCGGTCCATGCCCATTACAAAAGTGCTTGAGCCAATCGCATTCTGGCTGGTGAATGCATCGCAGTGAATGCTAATGAAGAGGTCTGCGCTGATGTTGTTAGCGAGTTTGACGCGCTCTCTGATTTTGGGGTAGGTATCTCCATCCCGTGTCATCACAATTTCCACATCGGGAAAGCGTTCGGTGATGTAGTCGCGCAATAGCAAGGCCACATCTAAGGTGACTGATTTTTCTGTGGCTTTGTATCGTCCGGTTCCTAAATTTCCTGGATCGGATCCGCCGTGACCAGCGTCAATGACCAAAACCATGCTTGGAGCAATGGGAGTGAAAGAAACAGAAAGGAATATCAGTCCTCCCATGGCCCACAGGACCAATCGTTTCGTTAGTTTTGACTGCCGTTTCATGCGTTTCATCAAATCTAAAACGTCACGACCCTTGCGCGTCGTCTGCCTCCTACTGATTTTCCGTGCCCTCCTGTGGATAAGCGTGCCGTCTATGTTATGCGCTCAAATGGCAATAGAGGCGAAGGATTCAGTGGCTATTTCATCTGAGTCTGAAGAGCGATTTGAAGTGGATTGGGGATCCGAGGATTCCACCCGTGTGAACGCGATTACATCTGAAGTGGAGTTGTTTGGCAATGCGTTTGTAGCCATGGACGACATTCGATTGGAGGCCTACAGAATTGTTTACAGCTCCCAAAAAAACCAAGCCTGTGCCTATGGAACTCGTGATTCATTAGGGGATTGGATTGGCAGGCCCGTAATGACTCAGGGTGGTCAAACTTTCGAGCAAGACGAATTGTGTTTCGATTTAAAGTCCCGTCGTGGTCTGAGTCGCAAGGCCGTTACAGTTCAAGGTGAAAGCGTATTTCACGCAGAGGTGGCCAAACGTCAAAGCGACCAGCGCATTCATGTGGCCAACGCAAAGTTTACGACTTGCAATGCCGACAATCCACATTTCCATTTCCACTTGAAGCGGGCGATCATGATTCCAGGGGAGAAGGTGGTCTCGGGACCATTTTATTTGAAATTTCGAAAAATACCCACACCGCTGGCGCTTCCTTTTGGTTGGTTTCCAACGCCTCCTGACAAACGCAGCCATGGCTTGTTGATGCCTGGTTATGGCAACGGAGGTGCGCTTGGATTCTTTCTCAAGGACTTGGGTTATTACATGCCCATCGGAGAGTACGCTGATATTCGATTGACCGGAGATCTTTATTCGGGTGGTTCTTGGGCTGTCCGGAGCAGTACCAATTATCGCATTCGATATCGCGCAAGCGGCAATTTGAATCTGAGTTATCAGCGTCTTCGTGATGGATTTACTGGCCTGCCGACGCTCTCTCTGTCCAATCAGTTTTTTGTGCGTTGGAGCCACAGCCAAGACAATCGTGCACGGCCCAATAGCCGTTTCAATACGAGTGTCAATTTCGGCTCCAATAACCATTTTCAATCGAACATCACGAGCAATCAGCAGGACTACTTGACCAATACGTTCCAGTCGAGCATTCAATATTCTCGCTCATTTCCAGGAAAACCTATTTCGCTAGCACTTAGTGCGCGTCATGCGCAAAACTCTCAAACGGGTAACGTCAATATCACCGCGCCGTCGATGACGCTCAATTTGCAACGATCGAGTTTATCCAAATTGCTCGGTTTGACTTCTTCAAGAAGCCGATTGTTGGATGAAATTGCACTTTCGGCATCCAGTCGCTTTGAGCAAACCATGCAAGCGCCCGACAGCGTTTTTTTGGCGGGTGATTGGTCGAATGTCTCTTTCCGAAATGGCATCAAGCACAATGCATCCGCTTCAAGCCAAATGCGACTCGGGTTTGTGAGCATCACACCGAGTTTTCAGTACAATGAATTCTGGGCGTTTCAAGAACTCAATGGTAGTCTGGATCTAGATCAGTCAGGAGAAGTCCAGCAGGTCACGGATACCGTTCCTGGTTTTCAGACCACCCGCGATTGGCGACTATCTGCCAACGCGTCCACGCGTTTTTACGGCACATTTGAGTTCAATCCCAACCGCACGGTTCAAGCGATTCGTCACGTGCTTAGTCCGACAATGGGCCTGAGTTATACGCCAGAATTGCAGCGAACACAGACGGTCAGCCTCAACGACGAATCCTATGAATTCAATCCGTACAGCCTCAATCGTTTTGTGCCCCAAGACATTCGAGCTTCCGGCGCTTTGAATTTTGGTCTTAGCCAAAACATCGAAGCCAAAGTGATGGACAAGGAAACCGGCGAAGTGCGGAAAGTCCGATTGATTGACAATCTGGTCACCTCGGCGAATTACAACTTCATTGCGGATTCATTGGGATTGAGTGACATCGTTACCCGGGCCAATACGGATTTGTTCAACAAGGTTCGGGTCAACTTGGGCATTGCACACAGCGCCTATGCGCGCGATTCGAGTGGCCAGCGAATCGATCAGTTTCTGGTGAGCCAAGGCGGGCCGATCTTGCGCATGACCCGTGCAAACGCCGCGTTGGGAAGCTCGTTTAATGGTGGCACCGATGGGGCTTATCCGTGGAACTTTCGCGCCGATTACAACTTCGATGTTCGCAAAAACTGGCGACCCGATCTCCAGCGTGACACCTTGATCATGACTCAAAGTGCACGGTTACGCGGCTCCATTGAAGTGCTGGATTTTTGCCGAGTGGATGTAAATACCGGCTATGACTTGGTCCGTAAGGAGTGGACACCCACCCAGTTGGATGTTTACTGGGATTTGCATTGTTGGGAGTTGTCAGTGAACTGGGTTCCCATTGGCGTGCGGAAGAGCATTTACTTGCGCTTGAACATCAAAGCGTCAATGCTCCAAGATTTGAAGGTGGAATACCGCAAGAACAACACCGATTTGCTCTTCTAAGCAATTGTTTTTCCGGTGTGTCGACGAGGAACTTTTACCGCGCTAACCAGCGC
>DCPZ01000001.1:0-4378 GCA_002323795.1 Flavobacteriales bacterium UBA1531
TTGAGATTGGTGGTTGCCAAGACGATACGGCTTGCAACTACAACGCCGATGCGACAGACGACGACGGCTCTTGCACATATGCCGAAGAAGGTTTCGACTGCGATGGTAACTGTTTGCAGGATGCAAACGACGACGGATTGTGTGACTTAGAAGGATGCACCATTCTTGAGGCTTGTAACTACGATCCAACCGCAAACTTGCTCATGGTGGATGAATGTGAATTTCCCATTGCGGCGGGATATGCTTGTTACGAGATGATTGAAGGATGCACTGACATTGCATCGGTCAATTTCAATCCATTCGCAACTGAAGATGACGGTTCGTGTATCACAGTAGTAGTTGGATGTATGATCCCATTTGCATGCACTTATGATCCTAGTGCCACTATCATGGACATTTCTATGTGTGTCTTTGGACCATGCGAAGGAACAGGAGGAACACCCACTCCAGAAGGAATGTTGGTTCCTGGCTGCATGGATCCGAGCGCATGCAACTTCGATCCAGAGGCGACAGAAAATGATTGGTCGTCCTGCGACTACAGCTGTTTGATTGGCTGTAATAATGATCTTGCTTGCAATTATGATCCACAGGTATTGTATCCTGATGGTTCATGCGATTTTGAAAGCTGCGCAGGATGTACGGCAGTAGATGCTTGTAATTATGACGAGACAGCAACCATTCCGGACGTCGGAGCATGTGACTTTGTTTCATGTTTGGGTTGCCCAGCGCCGTCGGCTTGCAATTATGATCCTGAGGCGATCTTGAACGATTTCTTTACGTGTGAGTATTGCGAGTTTGAGTTTGCTGGTGCAGCTGATTACACAGTAGAATGCGAAAGCGATTTGCCGACTGTATGCGATGCAGCTGTTGCCGTGAGCTCGACTTGCAGTGCCGATGAGTTGGAGGCAGCGTGCCTGGTTACCGAGAATATCACAGGAGAATCTGCGGCTTATACAGCGACGACCGCTATGGGCAATGGACCGGATGGTGCGTTCCGATTGTATGGCGCTTCAGTTCAAGGTGTGGCTGATAGTGATTTCTTCCTCGAAGATCCTGCGAATCCATTAGAATTGATTCGTTATGACAATGGGGTAGCCATTTTGACAGGCTCAATCATTAGCGATGTCAATCCAAATCAACGATTTGACGTATTTGTCTCCTTCCATGAAGGTCAAGAGGCAGACTCTTGGTTGGCGGAAGATTCAGATCACGGATTCTTAGTTGCCTTTGGATGTGAGCCTGATATCGAAGAGGTCTTCACACTTAAAGGAGACCAAAGTTACCTTGTTGGTCAAGGCGAGTATGAAGGGGACTTGATTACTCTGAGCCACATGCCTTTGAGTGAGAATAGACGATTCCAATTGGGAACGGGCGGCAATAGCCACAACTGCGACTTTGGGTTCGGTGGTTGGTTCGCTTGGAGCGGAACATTGATGAATACTCCAGCAGGAGGTATGTCAGGCGACATCATAGTTGATTTGGCACCTGATGCCTCATTTGTGGCATCGACCTGCGGCAATGAATCGGTGAGCATATTTTATACAGCGTTGGAAGCGAGTTGCGACCATGTCGAGACCCACGTGCAGTTAATCACTCGTAATGATACTGAGGCACCTGAGTTTACATCGGCACCAGCTGATGCAACTGTTGAGTGCGATGCTGTTCCTTCAGTTATCGATTTGGCAGACCTGCTGTCGTCCGGAGAATTACTGGCGACAGATGCTTGTGAATCAGATGATGATGCGCTTGAATACGCTTATGAAGGCGAAGTAATGACACCAACAAGTTGCGACAGTGAATACACGCTGGAGCGCACTTGGTCTGCGACAGATTGCAGTGGAAACACAGCAACATACACGCAGGTGATTACAATTGAGGATACAACGGCACCAGCATTTGCTGAAGCGTTGCCATTGAATGCAACGGTCGAATGTGACCTGGTGCCTGCAGCCGAAGTCTTGACGGCAACAGACAACTGTGATTCATCCGCAGAGGTTTTCTTTTTGGAAGAATTCACGGCTGGGACTTGCCCTCAGACCTACACCATCATGCGAACGTGGTCAGTGACAGATTGCGCAGGGAATTCGAATGAGCACGTTCAGATCATCGAGGTTCAGGATACGACGGCACCAGTCTTTACGGAAGTGCCAAGCGATCAAAACAACCAATGCGCAGAGATGGCATATGAGTCAGCGGCCACCGACAACTGTGGAGCTGTTGTAATCAGCGAATCACGCGAAGTGATCAGCGATGACGATTGTGGAAATTACGAGCATTTGGTGACATTAACTGCTACTGATGAATGCGGAAACAGTGATGATTACCAGTTTACTATTGTAGTGCAAGATACTGAGGCACCTGCCTTTGTTGAATCTCTACCAGTGGATGAAACGGTCGAATGTGATGCAGTGCCTAACGCGGCAGTTTTGTCAGCAATAGACAACTGCGATGAATCGGTACAGGTCTCACTTGAAGAGGTGCTCACAGATGGTGTCTGTCCTCAATCCTACACGATCACACGCACGTGGTCGGTGACAGATTGTTCGGGCAATATGACGGATCATGTGCAAACGATTGAAGTGGAAGACACTACGGCACCGGTCTTCACGGAATTGCCAAGCGATCAAAACAACCAATGCGCAGAAATGGCATACACGTCAGCGGCCTCCGACAACTGCGGGGAGGTTACAATCACCGAATCACGCGAAGTGATTAGCGATGACGCTTGTGGCAATTACGAACACTTGGTGACATTGACTGCGACGGATGAATGCGGAAATAGCGATGATTACCAATTCAGCATTGTGGTGCTTGATTCTGAGGCTCCAGTCTTCTTAGAAGAGTTGCCAGTGGATGAGACGGTCGAATGTGACGCTGTCCCTGCTGCTGCTGTATTGACAGCAACGGACAACTGCGATGTGGTGAATGTTGTGATGACCGAAGACACGTTAAATGTACTGTGTGACAACAGTTTCACGTTGATCCGCACTTGGACTGTTGCGGATTGCACTGGAAATGAATCGACACATCAGCAAACGATCGAAGTCATTGACACCACGGCACCAGTCTTCGAATCCCATGACGAGTTTACCATGGCATCTTGTGACATGATTACGGATGCCGAGGATATTAATCAAATGCCATTGGTCGCCACAGACAACTGCGGATCCATCACATATGAGGTGACGGCTGTGCTTTTCTCAGGTGGGTGTCCAGGCACTTGGATGCGTCAGTGGACTGCAACCGATGCATGCGGCAATGCGTCCTATGCGTTGCAATTTGTGACCATGTATGATGAAGAAGCCCCATCGTTTACTTCATTCCCGGACAATGTAGTGTTGGAGTCTGATGATTCGTGCAGCGCGGACACTTCGCCTTCAGCCACTGGAACACCAGAGATTACAGATAACTGCGGTGACAACGTCAACGTAACTTTGGATTATGTTGATTCAGCTGCAGTAGAATCTTGCCCTGGTTCATATTCGTTCACACGAACATGGACAGCAACAGACTTCTGTGGAAATCAATCCACTCAAGATCAATTGATTGAGGTCACGGACAACACAGGGCCTGTCTTTACGTTGGCCCCTGCGGATCAGAACAATCAATGCGAGGAGCAACCGTATGCTTATGCAGCAGAAGACAATTGCACAGGCACGGTCATTATTTATGAGAACCGCGATACGATTTCTTCAGATGCCTGTGGCAACTATGTTCACCTTGTGAGTTTGGAAGCGCACGACATTTGTGGAAACATCACCGAGCATCAATTCACCATCACTGTTTTGGACTCGCAAGCGCCGAGTTGGAATGAGCCAATTCCACTCGATGCAACGGTCGAGTGCGACGCTGTTCCAGCAGCAGCGATCATCACTGCAACAGATAATTGCGATGATGTATCTGTAGTAGATTTCAATGAAATCGTTACCACAACAGATTGTGAGGCCTTGTATACCATAACACGCACTTGGTCTGTTGCTGATTGTACTGGAAACAGCGCATTTGCCATTCAAACCTTAAGTGTTGTGGATAGCCAAGCGCCCGCTTTTGTTGAGCAACTACCAGAGGATATAACGGTAGAATGCAATGCTGTGCCCGGGGCAGAGGTGTTGACGGCGACAGACAATTGTGACGCAGCTGCTTCAGTGGAAATGACGGAGGCTGTCTCGGATCAGGTTTGTAACGGCAACTACACGTTGACTAGAACTTGGCTGGCATCAGATTGCGCAGGCAACGTAACTGAGCATATTCAAGTGATTGTGGTTCAAGACACAACGTCACCAGTTATTGAAGCAGACGCGATGGACGCGACAGTTGAATGCGACGGTGCTGGCAACGCAGCGGATCTTGATGCATGGCTTGCCTCCAACGGTGGCGC
>DCPZ01000001.1:4634-4817 GCA_002323795.1 Flavobacteriales bacterium UBA1531
GACAGTTGAATGCGACGGTGCTGGCAACGCAGCGGATCTTGATGCATGGCTTGCCTCCAACGGTGGCGCTTCAGCAACGGATGCTTGCAGCGGTGTTACTTGGAGCAACGACTTCGACGCCTTGAGCAGCGATTGCGGTGCGACAGGAGCTGCGACTGTGACGTTCTCAGCGACAGACGCTTG
>DCPZ01000001.1:5147-28527 GCA_002323795.1 Flavobacteriales bacterium UBA1531
GCAATGCAACGAGCACGACAGCGACCTTTACGATGGAGGACACGACCTCTCCTGAATTTACGCAAGCGCCGGCAGATCAATCGAGCCAATGTGAAGAGTTGAATTACACAGCCCTTGCAGTTGATGCTTGCAGTGCAGTGGAAATCACAGAATCGCGAGAAGTCATTAACGAGGACGGATGTGGGAATTACGAGCACTTGGTCACCCTGACTGCTGCTGATGCGTGTGGAAACGAAACTACCCATGCATTCACGATTGCAGTCAGCGATACTGAAGCTCCGGAAATCACAGATTCTGAAGGTGTCGAGAATGGAGGAATTGTTCCTGTGTGTGCAGAGGACATCTGGGGAACGATCAACATCCCGCAGGCGCTGAATCTGACGGCCTTGGATAACTGCGCGGGTGATGTTGAGGTGACCATGACCGAGAATTATGTTGGCGAATACGCTCCCACAGATGAGGTTACCAGTTTCTGCTTGCCGGCGGATCCTGCGACCATGGAAGATGGCTTGACATGTGACAATTTCACATCCCATGCTGCTCGTTTATTCAACTTCCCGGGAGAAGAATTCTATACGTTGGTTGGCGGTCTCATCACCAACAACGCAGATGGTTCTGCCCACTTGACCATGGATGTGGTTGGCATGGGGAACGCGAATGCTGGCTGGACGTTTGAAGTCGACTTGAATGAAGGCCTCAACTGGCAGGATTGGGTGGATCAACCAGGGCCTCAAAGCTTCAAGTCCGATTGTGGTTTAGGTGATCACACGGAGTGGATGTATCACATCATGCAGTCGTCGAGCACTGCTTCTGGCTGGGGTGAATATGAAGGTTCTGAATTGTCGTTGAGCCATCAGCCATCCAACGGTTTCTTCGGATTCCAGGTTGGGGAAGGTGCGAACAACAAAAACGCAAACCACGGTTACAGCGGTTGGTTCTACTACATGGGAACATTCAATGGTGCTGATGTTATGGGCACTGGAGATGTGTTTGGTGATTTGGACTGCAGCTTGCCGTGGAGCATCGAACGGGAGTACACGGTGGCAGATTGCAGCGGCAATACCACGACCTTCGCTTATACCATTGATATCAATGGTATGACTTGCGAGCCGATCGACCCAACATTGGGTGGTGACGACAGCAATGACAACAGCTGGGGCAGCGATGCTGAAGGCGACGGTGCGATCGGGGAAGATGATGCTGACGCGGGATCTGAAGATTCCAAGTTGCGTCTATTGGGCCTCAATCCGAATCCAGTGAATGAAATGGCGTTGCTTTCATTTGCCACATCGGCCGATGAGTTGATTACGGTTAACGTATACAACAACGCAGGTGTGCTGGTGACAACGTTGTTCCAAGGTCAAGTGTTCGCCAATGTTCCAATGACACTGGAAGTTTCAGCCAATATGTTTGAAACCGGTCTTTACCAGATTCAAATTGTCTCCGACAATGGAAGCATCACAACCAAACTCATGGTTGGAAGCTGAATTTGACTGAAGAATGAACTGTGGTTCATTGCTAAAGCCCCTCCAGCGTCGGAGGGGCTTTTTTGTTTTGTTCTGAGTTCTCTTCGAACTGCGATGTGGAGGTTTGATAAAAGCGTCGGAACTTTGCTTCACTCAATTTGAATGTTATGGTTACCCAACGCACCCCGAAAGAAACGTATGCTTCGAGCACCCGAATCGTCATGCCCAACGACACCAATACCTTGGGTAACTTGATGGGAGGCAACTTGCTCAATTGGATGGACATCAATTCAGCGATAAGCGCTCATCGTTGCAGCCGACGAATTTGTGTCACGGCAGCAGTCAATAATGTTTCATTCAAGAAGCCCATTAAGTTGGGCGACATTGTGACCATTCATAGCGAGGTGACGCGCACTTTCAATAGCTCCATGGAGGTTTTTATGCGGGTGCACGTTGAAAACCACCTCACGGGTGAGCAAAGTCTATGCAATGAGGCGATGTACACATTCGTTGCTGTGGATCAATTGGGAGCTCCCATTGCAGTCCCAGCCATTACACCTGAGGATGATGAGGAAAAGGAACGATTTGCGGGAGCTTTGCGCAGGAGGCAATTGCGTTTAGTCCTTGCGGGAAAGATGAAACCTGCGGAAGCAACAGAGCTCAAAGCATTGTTTGTATGATTCAAACGTCGGTCGTGTGCTGTTTCATGCAAACCGATTTTCCACTGAAGCGGCATCGATTGCCCAACTTAGAACATGGACGGAGTCCATCCTTTCCAGGAGGCAAGATCACTTGTGAACCCGCAGAAGGAAGCCAAGGTTCCATACCCAATGAAGGACGAGTACAGCCCCAAATGGAGGTGACCGGCGTTTGAAGCGCTGCAGCCAGGTGCATCATTCCGGTATCTCCTGCATGGATGTGTTGAGCACCGCGAATCAACGCCGCGGATTCGGCAATGGATGTTTTTCCCACGAGGTTGATGACGGCATTGGGCAAAGCAAGACTGATAGATTCTCCCATCAACGCATCGGTTTTACCGCCAATCAGTACGGTGCGCTTGCCATCGACGTGAGCACTTTGAACGATCGATTGCATCCGTTCGAGGGGAATTTGTTTTCCAGCATGGGCAGCTCCAACGGCGAGCACATTCCAGGGGCCTTGGTCGGCGTAAAATTGCGATGGGAGACGGGCAGATTCGAATAGAGGCGGCCATGTATCAGGTGTTTGTGCTCCGAAAGCGCCTCGAAAGGAGTCTATGTAGCGCTCGACGATATGTGTGACGGGTTGTTTTCGCCAGCCTCTGACCAAAAGCCATTTGGCAACATTTTCTTTTCTTAAGGTAAATGCCACGCACCCCAGGGTGCGTTTAATTGAACGAGAACGAACATTGGAATGCAAGTCGATGATGTAATCGATGCCTTCTGCCTTTAAAACTTCGGCAACTTCCGACGTGTTGCGATCAATTGTATGAATGCAATCGACGAGATTCCCCAAGCCTTCTGCCGAAGCCCGCATGTTTGATTTGGTCAGGAAGTGAATTTCGCATGGACCGTGAATGGCTGACCGCAAGCTCTTGATGGCAGGCGCCGTGAGCAAGATATCTCCTATGGAGGAAAAACGGACGACAAGAATGCGGGTTGGCCTAGAAGACATGATGCAAATCTAAGTCAGGTAAAAAAGAAAAGGCGTCCCGTGAAGGACGCCTCTTTGATCTGTGGAGAGACCGGGATTCGAACCCGGGTTACCCTCTCAGGTAAACACGCTTTCCAAGCGTGCGCCTTAAGCCACTCGGCCACCTCTCCCAAGCCTTCCGGGACTGTGCTCGGAAGGGACGCAAAAGTACCATAAAACATGACGTGAATCCAAATCGCTGCTTGGCACAGATTTTAGGTCAACGGGCTGAAGCCCGTCAATTCACCTCGGACGTTGCGGGCCATAAAGTTGCGCGCTTCTTCTCCTGTCAAACCGCGTCCCAAACATGCCATGAGCTTCGTGATTGCGGCCTCTGTTGTCATATCTCCTCCAGGAATGACGCCGCAATCGCGCAAAAGGTGTGCCGTTGCATAGCGCTCAGGATGCACAGCTCCGTGTCCGCATTGGGTGACATTGAGAATTGAGATGCCGCGATCGTGGGCTGCGGTCAGGATGGATTTCAAATCGGGATTGGACGGAGCGTTTCCAGAACCGAATGTAGAGAGCACCAAGCCACGCATATCTGGCCAGTCGAGAAGTCGTTTGATGACCTCCAAAGGCTGACCGGGAAACAAAGGAAGCCAGGCTACTTGATTGTCGAGGGCAACGTTGACATGGAATGTTTTGATTTCATCGCGGTACATCAAGCTTTCGTTGTAGAGGATATCGACCCCCGCCTCTGCCAATGCAGGGAGATTGGGGCTGATGATTGCTTGCATGGATTCAGCGCTGGCTTTGTGTGAACGGTTTCCACGAAAAAGAAAAGATCCAAAGTAGACGGCAACTTCCTGCACAATGGGTTCGTTGAATCGCTGAGCCGTTGCGATATCTACAGCGGCCAGAAGATTTTCCCGCCCGTCTGTTCGTGGCAACCCAATGGGCAGTTGACTTCCGGTAATGATTACGGGTTTGCGGAGTCCTTCGAGCATGAAGCTCAAGGCAGATGCCGTGTAAGCGAGTGTATCCGTGCCATGTAAAATTACAAAACCATCAAAGTCTGCATAGTGGTGCTTGACGGCTTGGGCCAACTCTACCCATTCTTTTGTGCTCACATTGGATGAGTCCAGCGGTGGATCAAAAGAGATGATTTCAATTTCACGGTTCGGTTGTTCCAATTCCGGGACGTGCCGATGAATTTCGTTGAAATCGATGGGGACAAGTCCGCCTGAAGCATCCTGCACACTGCCGATGGTGCCACCCGTGTAGATTACCAAAACGCGACTAGGAGAAGTTTCGTGGGATGTCATTTCAGTTTGAGTTGTCGAGGGAAAATCATTGAGGACTCAAGTTGAACAGCGTGCGGGCATTTTGGGTGGTGATGTCTGCAACATTCTCTAGCGGCATTTCCCACAAATCAGCCACTCTCTGGGCGACAACGTGTGTGTATGCGGACTCATTTCTTTTGCCACGGTGAGGAACGGGAGCGAGGTAAGGGCTATCCGTTTCCAAGATAATACGGTCGTGCGGCACGTGCGGAAGTACTTTGTCAAGGCCACCGTTCTTGTAGGTCGCTACTCCTCCAATTCCGAGAAAAAAATTGCCGTAATCCAAGATGCGTTCTGCTTGGCTGAGGTTGCCGGTGAAGCAGTGAACAACCCCCGTGAGTCGGACGTCATTCAATGCATCCAGTGCTTCAAAAAGGGCGTCAAAGGCCTCGCGCACGTGGATCACAATTGGGAGGTTGAGTGATTTCGCCCAGTCCACTTGTTGTCGAAAAGCTTGTTGTTGAATGTCTAAGGTGGTTTTGTCCCAATGCAAGTCAAACCCAATTTCGCCAATGGCCACGTACGTTCTTTTCGAATCAAATAGTGCGCCTTGAATTGCGTCTAATTCGGCCTGCCATTCTTGAGGTTTGACTTGGCATGGATGCAATCCCATCATGCCGAAGCAACGGTCCGGCCATTGGTCCATCATGGCATGAACGCGCTCGATGGATGCACGGTCGATGTTGGGCAAGAGCAAGGTTTTGACGTCCGCCGCGATGCAGCGTTCAATCGCCGCTTCTCGTTCCCCGTCAAATGTGGGTTGGTACAAATGGGTGTGTGTGTCGATGAGGTGCACAGCGCGAAGTTAGCGCAGACAATCAAAAATGAATCCGTCCTTCGGCGAAGGTTATAGCGTTACCGAACAATAGCACTCGATCTTCCTGAACTTTGCAGTGCAATTCACCTCCTCGAGCGGAGATTTGTTGGGCGTCGAGCTCGGTTTTACCCAATCGATTCCCCCAAAATGGTGCGAGTGAGCAATGAGCCGATCCAGTCACAGGGTCTTCTAAAATGGTCGCTTGAGGCGTGAAAAACCGCGAAACAAAATCGCAGTCATTGCCCGGAGCTGTCACAGCAACTCCGCCTGGATCGAGGTTGATTCGGTCAAATTGTTCCCGATTGATTTGAAGATTGGCAACCTCAGATTCTTCCCGATAAACAAGAATGTAGTCACGGCCCTTCAAGACTTCCAATGGCGGATGGCTCAATGATTCGGCAATGGATAGTGGTAGTTTGGCCTCTGTTGGCGGTCGACTGGGAAGGTCCATGCAGTACATGCTGCCATGGCGTTCCACCTGAAGCTCGCCGCTCATCGTCTCAAATGTGGCGATTTCTGTTTCTGGAGCAAGGTGCGAGAGCACGATGTGTCCCGCGGCTAAGGTGGCGTGACCACAGAGGTCGATTTCGATATCGGGGGTAAACCAACGCAGCTGAAAGCGATCATCGTGCGGCACAAGAAATGCTGTTTCGGCGACCGCGTTTTCACGGGCGATGCTCAGCAAGATGGAGTCGTCAATCCAACCGTCGAGGATCACAACGCAGGCTGAATTTCCGGCAAACGCCTTTTCTGTGAAAGCATCAACTTGAAAAAGAAGACAATTCATGCGCGTTTCTGTTTGCTTGAGTGAAGCCAAAATTATGGTCGCCAATGAGACTGATTATAAATCTACCGGAAATTCTCTTTGTTCGTTGGTGAAGCGCGAATTACATTTGCACACTTGCGTTTTTGAGAACAAGCGCAAAGCAATACGATTGAAATTACACGAACTAAGATTCACATGAAGAAGTTGTTTGCCCTCTTTGCCATTGCAGGGTTGATTTTCATCAATTTTCCGACAGCAACCATCGCGCAAGATGTTGCGATGGAAATGACCGATACAACCACAATGGAAACCGATACTGACAGCACAGCTATGGTTGCTGATTCGATGGTTGTTGACTCGATGGCGGCGATTGCGCCAGCTGTTGCGGATGAAACACCTGCAGAAGAAACACGCGAAGTATTGAGTTTTCACCAAACAGTGAAGCGCTACTTCATCGAAGGCGGTGCAACTTTCATGGCTTTCGTCTTGATTTGTCTGATCCTTGGCTTGGCCTTGAGCATCGAACGCATCATTTACCTCAACATGGCAACTACAAACACCGGGAAGCTGGTTGAAGGAATTGAAGGTGCGCTTGAAAAAGGTGGAGAAGAAGCTGCCAAAGAGGTTTGCCGCAACACAGCGGGTCCCGTAGCGACCATCTTCTATCAAGGCTTGGATCGATCTTCAGGGTCCTACGAAGAAGTTGCCAAGGCAATTGAGGATTATGGCAGCGTGGAGATGTCGAAGCTGGAGCGCGGACTGAGTTGGATTAGCCTGTTCATTGCATTGGCTCCGATGTTAGGATTCATGGGTACTGTAATCGGTATGATCTCAGCCTTTGATAAAATTGCTGAAGCCAATACGATCAACGCGTCCATCGTTGCGGGTGGTATTAAAGTAGCCTTGATTACAACAGTTTCGGGTTTGATCGTAGCCATCATCTTGCAGATTTTCTATAATTACATTTTATCGAAGATTGATAGCATTGTTTTAGACATGGAAGAGGCTTCCATGGATCTCGTCGACCTCTTGTACAAGCGCAAGCTGCAAGGCAAATAAACTGCTGAATCATGGGTGATAAAGGATTAAGACTCGGCCTTTCTGTCCTGCGAATTGCAGTGATTGTAGCAGGTGTTGTTCTCAGCTACATGATCACGTCAAGAAGTGGAACCGATGAGACTTTTGTCGAAGGCCAGGAGCGTTACGGAGCACTTCTTGATGGATTGTTTTACATCATTTACTTCGTAGGTATAGCATGTGCAGCTGCAGCGGTTTTGTTCGGCTTGGGATTCTTGGTCCTGAAATTAATGAACAATCCCAAATCGGTGATGGGGACCATCATAGGATTTGTTGGCTTTGTAATCATAGGGCTTTTGAGCTTTTACGTCTTTGCTGACGATACCGTGCTCAATGCGTACGAGGCGAGTGGCATCAAAGTCACAGCAGGCGAGAGTCTCTTTGCTGGGGGTGGGTTGTATTTCGTATATCTTTTGGGAAGTTTATCTATTTTGACAATCGTTGTTGCAGAAGTGCGCAGCGCATTGAAATAAGACGAGAATGGCACGCCGCGAATTAGCAGAAATCAACGCAGGATCCATGGCGGATATCGCTTTTCTCCTCCTGATCTTTTGGCTGGTCACCACCACCATTGATTCGGATGAAGGAATCAAGCGACAGCTTCCTCCCCCCGTTCCTCCAGACATTGATGTGCCTCAAGCTAAGGAACAGAATGTGTTCAATGTTAAAGTCAACTTCCTCGATGAATTGCTTGTCGAGGCCGAGCCCCTCGACATTGAAGACTTAAAGGACAAGGCGAAGGATTTTCTAATCGCGACAGGTGACGGCATCATGGCCCATTCTGTTGGTCGTGAAACGGTAAGTAAGAATCGGGAGGTTGTCTTGATCACGGGTGCCAACGGTAAGACCAATGCCGCTTTTCCAGAACGTGTTTGGGTTCGAAAGGTGGATGTAGAGCAACGCATTGCCGAATACGAGGCATTCCTTGCTGCTGCAGAGGATGAGAATCGGAAGAAGAATTACACCAAGGTGTTGGAGAATTGGCAGGATAAATTAGCCACGATTGAATTGCTCGGGGGTGATTATAAGGAGCTTCCTTCATCGGCATTGATTTCCATGCAAAATGACAATGCGACGACATATGACACCTACTTGCAAGTCCAAAATGAACTGCAATCTGCGGTCAATGAATTGCGGGATGAATTAGCGGTAGCAAAGTTTGGTCGCACCTACAAGGAACTGGAAGATTTGTACGATCGTAACTCAGAAGACGGTGAGTTGTTGAAGAAAATCATTGCTGTTCGTTCGGTTTATCCGCAGCGGATTTCAGAAGCTGAACCACGCGAAGGATCAACTTACTACTGATATGGGAAAGTTTAGAAAAGGAAACAAACGGGGAATGGCCACCATTTCGACAGCATCGCTGCCGGACATCGTCTTCATGTTGCTCTTCTTCTTCATGGTTGCCACGGTTCTTCGAACAGAAGAAGAGAAGGTGAGGTTGATTCGTCCTGAGGCATCTGAGCTCTACAAAATTGAAAAGAAGCATTTGATCCGGTATGTGAACATTGGTGTGCCAATGGATCGACGTTATGGAACAGAGCCTGTCATGCAGTTAAACGATGCTTTTGCATCACCGGATATGATTCAAGATTGGGTTAGCAATGAGCGCTTGACGCTAGCAGAATCAGAGCAAAGTAAGATGTGGGTTTCGCTCAAAGTCGACAAAGACACCAAAATGGGGATTGTCACCGAAGTGAAGCAAGAGTTGCGGAAAGCTTCCGCTTTGAAGGTTCTCTATTCAGCATCTGGTCGCGACAGAACCCAATCAGCTGACTGAATTGCACAAATGCCGATGTTTGGCCTTCTTTGGGCGCTAAACTGGCAATGGGTTTCATCCTTTAGGGCTGAAAAAATAAATGTGTAAGCCACAAGGATTTCGAATCTACATATGCGATGGATTCTCCCGTAACCTTTGACGTAGCTCGTCGTATATAGGGATGCATGTCCGATAACCTCAAGTTCTTTCATCTCCCCATAGATGAGTCACAATGGCACTCAGCTCGTGAGTGGCGCATTACCCTTTGCTGTGTTTTCGGGACTCTGATTTTTGGTGTTTTCACCCTAATTGACCAATTGCCGATTCTCTTTGAGGAATGTGCACAGGGTGATTGGTCTGATGGAATTGGACATTTCTTCTACCTTCTTATAACCGCTCTTCTCATTTATGGGGGGGTGGTCTATCAATTTACACGAGCGTTTTATATACGTCGTAGAAGTAAGACCTTCAAACAGCCTTTGGAGGCCACGTCAAGAAATATTACTGATTTAACGGTGTTGGTCCCTTCATTCAAGGAAGAGTACAATACGATTTATCAGACACTTATGAGTGCTGTTTTTCAAGAGTTCGTGACCAAAAGGCTCGTACTCTTGATCGATAACCCGCCAAATCCGGCAGATCCCGAAGAGTTGAAACTCCTGCAACTAGCCCGAGGAATCCCCACGGAAATCCGTGATTTATTGAATCCAATGGCGGATTACATTCAAACCCAGGAGCAGCATATAAGTAGACTTTCATCTGCTGATGATAAGTCTCGCCTCATTGCCGAGACATTCGAAGCATGCGGAAATTGGTTTGCTGATCAAGCTGCGCAAACATTGAATAACGGGCAGGATTCACATACCAATCGATTTTTTGCAATGGAAGTGCTTTTATCCCGTGCTTATACGTGTTGGGAATATGCTGTGAAATGGGAGGAGGGAGATCAAGAGGTTGGACCAATGGCTTCTGCGTGGGACTTATTGCATTCTTGGTTTGAGGCAGAGATCAGTTCTTTTGAACGCAAGACCTTCGAGAATTGCACCCATGCATCGAATAAGGCTTCAAATCTGAACAGTTACTTGGGCTTGATGGGGAATAGGTGGTCTGTTACACGCATGAACAGTGGTGAGCGTCAGTTGCATATGGATGGCAGTTGTGATGGGAATCAAGTCGTTGAAGAATTTGATGTGCCGGATTCTCCTTTTGTAATTACACTCGATGCTGATAGCTTGCTTCTTCCATATTATGCAAAACGATTGACAGATGATCTGAATCGGCCTGATTTTGAGAGGGTCGCGGTAATTCAGACCCCGTACAGTTCAATTCCAGGAGCAGAAGGTCTATTGGAACGTATTGCGAGTGCAACCACAGATGTTCAGTACATCATTCACCAGGGGTTTACGACTTGGAACGCCACGTATTGGGTCGGGGCCAATGCTTTAATGCGTAAGGAGGCATTGGAAAACATTGCTTATTCATTTGAGGAAAGAGGGTTTAAGATGAAGCGTTACGTTCAGGATCGAACGGTCATCGAAGACACAGAGAGTACCATTGATTTACTTCAGAGGAAGTGGACGCTTTGGAATCATCCTGCTCGATTGGCCTACAGTGCGACACCATCTGATTTTGGCTCGCTGCTCATACAGCGGAGAAGGTGGGCGAACGGCGGATTACTCATACTTCCCAGGGCGCTGTCTTATCTGCGAGGAAAGAGTGGATTCATTCAACGACTGAAAGAAGGATTTATGCGATTGCATTATCTCGTGTCAATCACAGGAGTGAATGTCGGATTGCTTCTATTACTCTCCCTCCCCTTGACGGACAGTGTTGGATCGTTCTGGTTGCCTATGACAGCGGTGCCTTACTTCTATTTATACGGCAGGGATCTTCGTTTGATGAGGTATGCGCGTAATGACGTGTTCCGGGTATATGCACTCAATCTTCTGCTGATTCCTGTCAACATTGGAGGTGTGTTGAAGTCTCTTCAGCAGGCACTTACAAGGAAGAAGATCCCATTTTCGAGAACGCCAAAAGTGACGAATCGGACACCCGTGTTACCAAGCTATATCCTTGCTACCCTTTTGATCATTGTGCAATGGATATTTGGAGCTTATTGGGGTTTCAACAATGGCTATCCCAGTCAAGGATTTTTTGCTGCCGTCAATGCTATTATCTTAGGTTACGCCGTTTTTATTTTTATCGGGGCGAAGGACACCGTGAAAGACCTTTTTCGTTTCAACGATTGAGCAAGGACGTTACTCCTCTTTTTTGTTTGTGTCGTTGAGGATCAGGTTCAAACTTTCGCCTAAAATTTTGGTAAACTTTTTGGCCCCTGAACGCAAAAGATGGGTTTCGTCATATCGATCTCCCTTATGGTAAAGGGCTTCATTTCCAGCGTATCCCATCGATTCGAGGACATGATGATTCCCCCATTTTTCAATGGCAGAATAATAGATGCATCCGTTGGTGTCCCAGAGATTTTGAAAATGAAAGATGCATTGTATGCCGTTTTTTTCGCATTTATTCAATAAGATTTCCATTTGGCCTAGAATGGGTTTGACGCGTCCATCGCAGTCCCAATTGATGGTGGGGTCTGGCAAGGTCTTTCGATAATCGAAATCTTGAGCAATGAATACTTGATGATTCATCAAGCTATCCTTAGCGTTTGCCCATTTCGAGTGTGAGGAAGCGAGTCTTCCTGTTCTCCAGTCGGATTCTTTCAATTCGATAAAGCCTTTTTCGCTTGATCGGTTCATCGGTTTTTCGCGATTTTGCATGTGTTTTGCAGGTCGCAAAAAGGCTACAACATGTTGCACCCAACCCCAAGCGAGAATTCGCGATTGCTCTAAATTTTGATGAAATTTATTGGGTGCTTGCCACGGAAGATATCTGATTCTACGCTGCGATTCAATGAGATTCAGTTGAGCAGTGTTTCGAAGATTTGAAACATCCTCCCATGCGAGGAGTTCTTCAGGTTGCAACTCAAAGACGAGGACCTTCAATTCATTGGCTTCGGGACTGTCAATCAATTCATGCGCGAGGTAGAAGGATTCGGGCGGGGCAGAACGTTGGACACCGAAATTATACCACTTTAGGTGGTGGGCTTTCGTCGCCGAGTCTAACTGATTAGGTATGATATGATGTAAGACTGTGCTGGAACCAATAATCCATGCGTTTGCATCTTGTAGCTTTTCGTCAGCTAGCTTGGATTCGAATTCCGGCAGAGCACGCTCCCATTTGTGAAGGCCCGTCCATGGGGTTATAGCTTGAGACAGTAACCAGAAAATGAAGAGACCTCCCAACGTCTTTTGAATCCAACGACGCCTTTTAGGTACCGTAGATTCCGCGTACAAAGCGCGTTTCGTTGCTCTACGGAAGTCCGATGAATGCCACTTTTTTTTCATTTGGATACGGATCGAAAACCCTAGGCGCCTTTCTCGAAATTAGGGCATATTACCCCGCATCATTTTTGCAGTTGTTTTTCTTTTCCAACCTTAGCAGTGAATTGGTCATTGTTCGCCTCGGCAATTATTGAATAGCCAGTCAGGACAGGTTCAAGCATTGCGTAAGATTTTCTCCGCGAGGACATTGCTGAGCTTGAAATAGCTCTCATGACTCCACCCAGCGACATGAGGAGAGAGGACTACCCGTTCGTCACGAGACAAGGTGTTTAGTGCTTGTGGACGTGTCGATAACCCCTCTAAACTCTTCTTTTCATATTCAATGACGTCCAAGATGGCACCTTGAAGATGACCCGAGTCCAATCCGGCTGCCACGGCAGTCGTTTCAACCACTGCCCCGCGCGATGAATTGATCAGGATGACTGAATTTTTGAACCGTTGAATCCAAGCTTTGTCCACCATTTTGCGCGTGATTTCGGTCAACGGGACGTGCAGTGAAACCACATCGCAATGCTCAAAAATCGCCGCAAGCTTAACCTCTTCAACTCCATATTCGCCATGGAAGCCTCGTTTCCTGATGTCATAAGCGAGCACCTGGCATCCGAATCCAGACAGACGTCGAGCGAAGGCACGTCCCATGTTGCCGTATCCGATGATTCCGACCGTTTTCGATCCGAGTTCAGAGCCCCGATGACCTTCGCGGTCCCATCCGCCTTGTTGGACATGTTGGTGACTCGTGTGAAGCCTGTGCAGCAACATAAGCAATTGACCAATGACATGCTCACCAACCGAATCTGCGTTGCCTTCAGGTGAGTTGAACACTTTGATGTCCAGGTCGTTTGCCGCTTGTGTATCTATGTTTTCAAGTCCCGCACCACTGCGTGCAATCCATTTTAATTGAGGCATGGCTTTCAGCATGGAAGTGTCCAAGGTCAATCGGGAGCGAATGACGAGGCCATAAACGTCGCAGAGAGTTCCGTTGAGAATTGATTCGCGGTCCATATCCGTTTGCCACTCACATTGCATGCCAGCGTCCTTGAGTCGATTGAATAGGATAGGATGGACAGTGTCCAGAAAGACAATCCGTTTGTTCATCTCAACTGAGAATCATGCCGCTAATCAGACTGCCCACAGCGAAATAAATCATCAATCCGATGACGTCATTTACGGTCGTTATAAACGGACCGGTGGCCAATGCAGGGTCAATTTTGTACTTGTGCAGCATCAATGGCACAAACGTGCCAAAGAGTGCAGCAAAAATGATTACGCAAAGCAGTGCAATGCTCACTGTAATGCTCAATGCCGTTCCAAAATTGAGCAGGAGTGTAACCCCTAAGATGAGCACGCCGCAGATGAGTCCGTTGAGGATTCCAACGCCTAACTCTTTCGACAATCGTCGAAGCAAGTCATTGGTGTTGATGTGGCTGGAAGCCAATCCTTGCACAACAATGGCTGCCGATTGAACCCCTACATTTCCACCCATTGCGGCAATGAGCGGAATGAAAAGTGCCATCTCTGCGTTTTCCTTGATGTCGAACCAGCCAATGACATACGCGCCACCGATTCCACCGACCAAACCAATGAGCAACCAAGGCAGTCGAGCGCGGGTGAGTGTGATCACATCGTCACTGGACTCAACGTCCTCGGAGATTCCGCTCGCAAGTTGATAGTCACGTTCTGCATCTTCAATGATGCTGTCAACGGCATCGTCGATGGTAATGCGTCCAACCAGTTTTTGTTTTTCGTCAACCACTGGCAACGCAACGAGATCATAACGCTCCATGAGCATGGTTGCTTTTTCGGAGGACTCATGTGCTTGGATGGTCACAATGCCATCTTCTTTTTGCAGCTCTCTAATTTTTGATCGGGTGCTCTCTGCTCCCAATAGCAGGTGTTTCATGCTCAATCGTCCCGTAAGCCGATCTTCCTCGTCCACCACATAAACGGTATAAACCTGATGCAATTCTTCGGCTTGCCTTCGGATTTCTCGAATGGCCCGTGTTACGCTCCATTCTCCTTGAACTTTGACCAACTCTTTTGCCATCATAGCTCCCGCGGTTCCTTCTTCATAATTTAGAAGGTCCCTGATGTCTGAAGCACGTTCGTCATCTTCCAGATGGCCGATGACTTCTTCCGCTTTGTTCGGAGGCAACTCGGAAATGACGTCGGTGGCATCGTCAGAATCCAACTGCCCCATCACGTCACCAGCAATCTCTTCTGCCGTCATCCCAGAAAGCAAATCGGCTCGTTGATCTTCATCCAATTCAATCAGCACATCAGCTTTGACTTCTGTGTCAAGCAATCGGTAGAGGTAACTTGCAGGTTCCAGCCGCATTTGGTCCAAAATCTCTGCGATATCCGTCGCGTGTAGACCTTCTGCCCACCTGCGCAACTCGGTGTCCTGTCCCGCCTCGATGCGGTCAGTGAGCTGTTGAATGAGGTCTTTATTGATATCGATCATGACAGACGTTGCTGCTCAAAGTTAAACAGGACTTGCGATTCGCCCGTCTCATCCATTGATTTACAAGCGCTTTTTTCGCTTACTGGCAAAAAAAGACTTGACCAACATGCTGCATTCGTCTTCAAGAATTCCCCGATCTACCGTGGTCTTCGGGTGAATGAGGCGATCATCGGACTGCAACCCCCACTTTTGAAATCCTCGCTTTTCATCCGAAGCGCCATAGACAATTCTCCCAATCCTTGTCCAAAATGCAGCACCCGCGCACATCGGACATGGTTCAAGCGTCACATAAAGGGTGCACTGGTCCAAATGCTTTCCGCCCAAAAATTCGGAGGCTGCCGTGAATGCTTGCATTTCAGCGTGAGCCGTAAAGTCGTTGAGGCGTTCGCACAAGTTATGGGCCCGAGCAATGACTTGATTGCGTACGACGATTACGGCACCAACAGGCACTTCGTCTTGGTCGAAAGCATGCTGTGCTTCGGCCAAGGCGAGGCGCATATAGTGTTCGTCGTTCTTGGGCTGTTCCATGGATTTGGTTCCTTCTCAGGAAATCAAAGTTAATGGGTCACGAACGCTTGAAGGACAGCAGAAGCCAAAACATTTGGTTCGTACGAGTCGATTGTCCCAGTGGTTGGAGGTACGAGTCCATTTTCCAGATCGGATTGTGTCAAAACGGCCATGCCCCAGCGTTGTTTCCAAAAGGCAGCAAGTTGAAGTTGTTCTGGTTGGCCCGGTGTCGGAACAAGTATCGCAGGCTTCCCAAGTGCGGCCAAATCCAATAGCGATGAGTACCCCGACCGGCAAACAACTGTCTGAGCGCCCCGCAGGGCCGATGAAAGTTCTTCTGGCGTTGGATTTGGCCAGATGGTAAGGTTGTCCTGCTGTTCGATTTGACCGTTCGGGCGTCCGGCGATCAGAAGGCCTGGCGAATTGTCGGATAGGATCCATGCTTTCAGCGCTTTTTCCATCAATGATCGGTGAGGCTCTGGACCACTTACCATGCCCACACGTTTCCATTTACCCTGCTCGCAATCCAATGGCAATCGACTGAGAACGCCAATGGCAACTTGATGGTCCAGGGTGTTCGCAGCTGCGAGTTTTCCGGAAAGCGCAAAGTCCGCTGTATCGGGCACCCAAACGGCTTGGAATCGGCGGGCCTGTCGAATGACGAACGCCTTTGCAAGCTTCCTCAAGGGGAAAGGAACCGGCAATTGCAATTGGTGTGATATCAATGCCGCAGGCACCGACGGATGAGATACGCCATAACAATTGTCGCTTACAATGTGGGTGATGTTGTGCCGACTCACCAGTGATTTCGTCCAGTATTCTTCTGCTTTGATGCTCGAAAGGAAAGCGGGAACTTGCAGAGCGATTTTGATGAGGTTTCCTCGCCGAGCATACCGAATATCAGGTCCGGGCTTCTTGTGAAATACGATTCCAGGGCTTTGAAATTGAGACTGAAGAAAAGCCAGTGCAGTTCCTTTCGAAGCAATATGAACTTCCCAGTTTTGCCGAAGTGCGTGGGCAATCAACGGAGCACTGCGGCTGGCATGTCCCATCCCCCAATCAAGGATTGCGAACAATACACGGGGTCTATTCATTTCATTGCCGTTCATCCTGCCTAAGTTCCGTAATTTTGCCGAGTCTATGGGAAAAGGAAAATTGGCAAAATGGAAGGAGCTAGCCACCTTCGATCGCGTATTCGAGCCTGCGCTCCAAGAGGCCATTGATGGCAAGGACTTTAAGTTTCGAGGAAACTGGGCGCAAAAGGTGTTTGGCAATGATCATCCGATCATATTGGAATTGGGATGTGGTAAGGGCGAGTATACCATTGCACAGGCACGTAAAAATCCCGATTGCAACTTCATTGGTGTCGATATCAAGGGACAGCGCGTCTGGAAGGGAGCCAAAACAATCAATGACGAGGACATCCGAAATGTCGCTTTTTTGCGCACCCGCATTGAATTCATTGATCGTTATTTTGCACCGGGTGAGGTCAGTGGTATCTGGCTCACGTTCAGTGATCCCCAGCCCAAAGATGAGAAGGGAACGAAGCGAATCACTTCATCTCATTTCATCGAAAAAAGGTATCGAAACATTTTGAAGCCTGGAAGCCTCATCCACGTGAAGAGCGACAGCCCACTGCTCTACGCTCTTTCCAAAGAGAATTATGAAGACGCCAACTACCAAGTCAATTATGACAGTGCTGATGTCTACGGAGAATTACTGGATCGTGTGCCAGACGATCTGAAAGAATTGCTCGAAGTGAAGACATTTTATGAGCAAATGTGGTTGGACGAAGGTCGTAAAATCCACTACTTGCAGATTCAAATTTGATGGCCGAGATGCCTGAAACTTCAAAAAAGCAATTTCAAGTCGACGTGTTTGCAATAACACGATTGATTCCCGAAGGCCGGGTGAGCTCTTACGGTGCCATTGCGGCGAGCATTGGTTCAAGTGGGGCTGCGCGGCGAGTGGGTTGGGTGTTGAGCGGTTCTTTTGGAACAACACCTCCTGTTCCAGCACACCGCGTTGTAAACCGATTGGGCTTGCTCACTGGCCGGATGCATTTTCCTGAGAACATGCCGATGGAGAATTTGTTGCGAGCAGAGGGTGTGGAGGTTGAAGGCAATCGTGTGGTCAATTTTGATGCCTTGCATTGGGATCCGATTGTAGAATGTGAATTTGATTGAAGGGAAAAAAATGGAACGAACTGAACAAGCTGTATTGGAAGCGCTGAAAGGTGTCATGGATCCTGAATTGGGCAAGGACGTCGTTGCGCTGGGCTGGGTGATTGTGCATGAAGTTTCCGAAAAAACGGTGAATGTCGAAGTCAAGACAGGAAACCCTGCAATGCATGCTCGGCAGCGAATGCAAGAAGCTGTGCGCTTTGCTTTGGAAAGGACGTTTGGTGAAGGCGCTTCTTTTGAAGTCCAAATCACCCCAGTAAAATCGGACGAGCGAACTCCTGAAACAAGGAAGGTGCTGCCTGGAGTGGACCACGTAATCGCCGTAGCATCAGGCAAGGGCGGCGTTGGAAAAAGCACGGTCGCGGCAAACCTCGCTGTGGGCTTGGCGCAGTTGGGTTATAAAGTGGGTCTCTGTGACGCTGATATTCACGGGCCGAGCGTTCCGACCATGTTTGATGTTACAGATGCAAAGCCAGTGCCGGTTGACCTGGGCGAGCGCACGCTAATTCAGCCCGTTGAACAGTACGGCGTCAAAGTATTGTCGATAGGATTCTTTGCGGATCCAGATCAAGCCATCGTGTGGCGTGGTCCCATGGCAAGCCGGGCGTTGGGACAGCTTTTCACAGATGCACATTGGGGTGAATTGGACTTTATGATCATTGACTTGCCACCCGGAACTGGAGACATTCACCTTTCTCTGGTCAAGGATGTACCTCTTACGGGTGCTGTAGTCGTGAGTACTCCGCAAGAGGTTGCCTTGGCCGATGCGCGCAAAGGAGTGGGAATGTTTCGTTTGGAGACCATCAATGTTCCTGTATTGGGTCTGATTGAGAATATGGCTTATTTCACTCCGCCAGATATGCCGGAGAAACGCTACGATATTTTTGGGCGAGATGGTGCGAAGCGACTCGCAGAATCGTTGGGGACTCCTTTTTTAGGCGAGCTTCCTCTGGTGCAATCCATTCGTGAGGCCGGCGACGCGGGCCGTCCAGCCATGCTTCAAGGGGATTCTCCTGCTGCTGCCGCTTTCCGCTCAGTGTTGGCTAACTTGCTCCAAGTTTTGGGAAAGAAAACGAAACAATGATATCATCTAGTGAAATAACCAAACGGGTGGAGGGCGCGTTGCAGACACTGCGTCCCTACTTAGAAGCCGATGGGGGTGACATTAGCTTGGTCGAGGTGACCGATGACCTGCACGTTCGCGTCGAACTGCATGGAGCATGTGCGGATTGTCAGATGATTCATATGACCATGAAAGGCGGGGTGGAGCAGGCGATTCGTCAAGCGGCTCCTGAGGTTGTTAAAGTTGAAGCAATCAATTGGTCAGAATAGACAACTAGAAAGCGATTACACTTTTCCTGAACAACAGTGCCTTCATCGTTGTTCCTTCATTAATTTCGCCCCCGTTTACAACACGGAATCTTACCGATAGAATTTGATTTCAGCATGATTCAAACCGACATCTTAATCATTGGCGCTGGTCCTTGTGGTCTATTTACAGTCTTCGAAGCCGGCCTACTGAAGCTGCGCTGCCACCTTGTTGATGCACTGCCTCAAGCAGGAGGGCAATGCAGCGAAATCTATCCGAAGAAGCCCATTTATGACATCCCTGCATACCCTTCGATTCTCGCGGGAGATTTGGTAGATCAGTTGATGGAGCAGGCGGCTCCCTTCGAGCCGGGATTTACATTGGGTGAACGTGCTGAGGAAATTGAAAAAGACGAAGAGGGTCAATTCATATTGACGACCAATCGCGGAACCAAGCACCGTGCCCCCATCATTGCCATTGCAGGAGGTTTGGGGTGTTTTGAACCCCGCAAACCACCAGTCGAAGGCCTTGCTAATTTTGAGGACCACGGTGTAGAATACATCATCAAAGATCCGGAATTCTACAGGGACAAGAAAGTGGTCATCTCAGGTGGAGGAGACTCTGCCTTGGATTGGGCCATTTTTCTTGCAGAAGGCGTGGCGAAGGAGGTAACGCTGGTTCACAGAAGGACAGAGTTCCGAGGACATTTGGATAGCGTTCAAAAAGTCATGGATCATGCATCAGAAGGTCGCATTAGGCTGATGACAAATGCAGAAGTAGTAGAAGTCCAAGGAGAAGCTGATTTGCAATCGGTTGTCATCAAGAAGAAGGAGGAGGGCATGCATACTTTGGAGACGGATCACTGGGTTCCATTGTTCGGCTTGAGTCCAAAACTGGGCCCGATTGCTGATTGGAACCTCAACATCACCAAGAATGCGGTTGAGGTTGATACGTTTGATTACAGCACGAATGTTCCCGGTATTTACGCCATCGGTGACATCAATTCATACCCAGGTAAGCTGAAACTCATCCTGTGTGGTTTTCACGAAGCCACGTTGATGGTGCAGAGTGCTTTCAAAAGAATCTACCCTGATAAAAATTTGGTTCTGAAATACACCACTGTCAACGGTGTCAATGGTTTTTAATTTCCCGCTTTAGACTATTTTTCACAGATGGAAAATACCATCCGCATTCAAGTTCAAGACCGCGAAGGTCAGCTGCATGACATCGATGGCCCGACCGATATGGGCATGAACATGATGGAGCTATGCAGAAGCGCCGAATTACCTGTCGAAGGTACGTGTGGAGGGATGGCTATGTGCGCGAGCTGCCACATGTATGTAGATAGTGATCACGCGCTGCCGCCAAAATCAGATGATGAAGAGGATATGCTGGACGAGGCGTTTTTTGTGGAAGACAATAGCCGCCTGGGTTGTCAAATTCATTTATCCAATGACTTGGATGGCCTTAAGGTGAAATTGGCGCCTGTCGGAAATTGATTCCGCACGCTGCGATCACAGCGCTGGGAGTCTCGAACTAGCAGGTTTAGCATTTTTCAACCAATGTTGCACGATAGGAGATTTGCTGATGGCTTCTAAGCTTTCCATGTGGCGCACGCCGTGAGCATCTGAACAAATCATGCGTGCCGTATTGTTTTCGACGAGATGTCGAGCGACACGATACATTTCAGGACCGTATGCGCCTGCGAGGGAAGCTGCATTCACCGTGATCCAGATGCCTCGATCAGCCAATGATTGGATTTCGTGGGGAGATTGATGCCAGTAGGGATAACGCTCCGCATGAGCGAGGACACCTGTGTATCCAGCCATTTGCAATTCAAACAGGGCGTGTTCATGATTCATTGGGGGTTCATGGAATCCGAATTCAAACAGAACGCACTTCACTTCTCTGCCGTTTTCGTCCTTCCCCGGAAACCACAGCAAATCCTTTGCCTCAATGCAGTGCTCAAAGTGGTCATCTAAGAAGTATTCTGCAGCCAAATGCAATTTGAATTCCGGCCACTTCTCCGCAACTGCTTCTTGCAGTTTTTGAAAAGGGTCGCGCAATGTGTGGACTGAATTGGGGTAGATGTCGGAGTGGATGTGTGGCGTAATGATCGATTGTCGGTAGCCCATGGCCACAAGTTTGTCAATCATCGCGAGGGATTGCTCAACGGACTCTGAACCATCGTCGACCCCTGGCACCATATGCGAGTGGACGTCGGTTACAAGGTACTCACCAATGTGAAGTGCAGGTGCGCTAAAATCTGGCGTTTCAGCGCGTTTGGATTGAGGACGAAATCGGTCAAGCCAACTCATTCCTCTCTTCGGTTGCTGTACATTTTATGGTAGTATTGCTGATACTGCCCCGAGGTCACGGAGTCCAGCCAATCGCCATTGCTGAGGTACCAATCCACCGTTGCCGCGAGTCCTTTTTCGAAGGTAATGGACGGCTTCCAGCCAAGTTCTTCCTCAATGCGCGTCGCGTCAATGGCGTAGCGCATGTCATGTCCAGCACGGTCTTTGACATACTCGATCAAGCTTTTGGAGCTTCCTTCTGCGCGGCCCAGAGACGCATCTACGAGCCGGATGAGTTCGTGGATCAAGTCGATGTTGCGCCATTCGTTCAAACCACCAATGTTGTACGTTCGCCCAAATGCACCGTTGTGCAAAATCACATCGATTGCTGCTGCGTGGTCTTCGACCCATAACCAGTCGCGTACGTTGACTCCAGCTCCATAGACCGGCAAGGGGCGTTGGTCACGAATGTTCCGAATCATGAGCGGAATCAGTTTCTCGGGAAACTGGAAGGACCCGTAATTATTAGAGCAGTTTGATATTACGATGGGTAAGCCATATGTATGATGCCAAGCGCGAACCAGATGATCGCTAGAGGCTTTTGAAGAGCTGTATGGGCTTCTCGGATCATACGGGGTGTCTTCTGAAAACAAGCCTTCATCGCCCAAAGAGCCATACACTTCGTCTGTTGAGATGTGGTAGAAACATTTGTCTTCCATTTCGCCATCCCACGCTTTTTTGGCTGCATGAAGAAGTGTCGCGGTGCCAATGATGTTGGTTTCGAGAAATGCCATTGGATTGGTGATGCTGCGATCCACGTGGCTTTCTGCTGCCAGGTGTACCACCGCATCAAAAGCATGTTCACGAAACAAAGAATCGATCAGAGCCCGATCTTGTATGTCGCCCTTCACAAATTTGTACTGCGAGTTATCTTCGATGTCCCTGAGGTTCTCCAGGTTTCCTGCATATGTGAGCAAGTCAAGGTTTACGATTTTGGCATTGGCGTGATTCTTGAGCAGCGTGCGAATCACGTGGGAACCAATGAATCCGGCACCACCCGTAACTAGGATTGAGTGAAAAGATCGTTTCATGAATTGTGGCGTTAGAGGCTCCAATAGTTTAGACGTTCGATTTGCCCACGAAGCAGTCCTTTCAAATCAGCTAGGACCCCTTTGTCGTCTTTCATAAGTGCCTCGAATGCGGCTTCGTCCATTGTGCGGTAGGGCTCATGGCGTACTGCGAGCACCACCGCATCGTACTTACCGATTTCGGGATTGTCGGTCAGTTCAAATCCATACTCCTGGACCACTTCAGATGGGCTGGCAAATGGATCGACCACGTCAACTTCAATATTGTAACTCTTCAATTCTCGGATTACGTCCACGACCTTGGTGTTTCGAATGTCGGCAACGTCTTCTTTAAAAGTAAGGCCCATGACCAATACGCGCGAGTCCAAGGGGTTCTTTTTTTGCTCCAACATCTTCTTAACCACTTGCTTGCCAACGTGCGCTCCCATCGCATCATTAACATAGCGACCGGAGTTGATCACCCGAGCGTTGTAACCCAATTTATCCGACTTCCAAGTCAGGTAATAAGGATCAATGCCGATGCAGTGTCCGCCAACCAATCCCGGTGTAAATTTTAGAAAATTCCATTTTGTCCCCGCCGCTTCGAGCACTTCGTATGTGTTAATTCCGATGCGGTCAAAAATGATGCTGAGTTCATTGATTAGAGCAATGTTGACGTCGCGCTGCGTGTTCTCAATGATTTTGGAGGCTTCGGCTACCTTGATGCTGGAGGCGCGGTGCGTTCCCGCTTTCACCACGAGGTTATATATCTTGGCGATTTCTTCAGCACTTTCTGCATCTGATCCACTCACCACTTTGACGATTGTTTCTACGGTGTTTACCTTATCCCCCGGATTGATGCGTTCTGGGCTGTAGCCTACCTTGAAATCTGCATTGAACTTCAATCCGCTCATTTCCTCTAACACTGGCACGCAATCTTCTTCCGTGCACCCTGGGTACACTGTAGATTCATAAACGACATAGTCCCCTGACTTTAATGCGCTCGCTACTGTTCTGGATGCGCCGAGGAGAGGTTTTAAATCGGGATGATTGGATTGGTTGATGGGAGTCGGAACCGCGACAATGTGAAAATGTGCTTTTTTCAAGTCTTCGGGATCGGCGGAGAAGGTGATGTCACAATCTTGAAAATCCCGTGCCTCCAATTCTTCGGATGGATCAATGCCATTGCGCATCATTTCAACACGCTCTTCATTGATGTCAAACCCAATGACTTTGATGTTTCTTGCGAAAGCCAAGGCGATGGGCAAGCCAACATAGCCCAAGCCTACTACGCTCATTACAGCTTCTTT
>DCPZ01000098.1:0-7143 GCA_002323795.1 Flavobacteriales bacterium UBA1531
GTCGTTGCTTCACACCGAATCTTTGAACATCAAAAAAAAATCTATCGACATATTTAGCTTTTTGTTAGCTAAATAGCTATATTTATGCTTCAAATTATCACTGATGAAGAATTACATTTCTTTTCTCGGGCGACTCTTGCCCATTGTTTTTTTATTCAGTTTATCAAGTTCACTCGTTTCGGCGCAGCAGGGACAAGTGCAGGTTGTTCGAGCAGAGATCAATGGGAACCACATTCACATGTACCTGGATCACGATTCTTTGCAAAGCTTTGTCAATCAAGTAGCAAGTTTCATCGACGAGTCAGCCTCTGGAATGGACGCGAATGACAATGGCACAGATTTGGAGTGGTCAGATGTTTTATCCAACGGCAACAATCCAGGGATGAATGTCAACTACAATGGTTTCAGCGCTTTTGGCATTGACAGTTTGACTTCAACAGGAGTGATCACGGCGGACAGCTTAATTCTGACCAAAGACGCAGACATCACGGGCAAACTGAGCCTTGGCGACTCACTCGTCGTTGCAGGAGCTGCTGCTTTGGATAGCACGTTGAGCGTAGCAGGCTACACCCGCGTTAATGATTCACTATACGTTGCGAAAGCGACCTTATTTGCTGCTGATGTTAGTGTGGGTGATAGTTTATTGGTTTCTGGTGCAGCGGCGATGGATAGCACGCTTTCGGTTGCAGGAGTGACCACTCTCAACGACTCTTTATATGGTGTTAGTGCAGATTTCTCAGGCGTATTTACCTCTCAATCCTTAGCTGCAGATAGCTCAATCGTCCTAGACGGTGGTACAACAGGAGCATTGAACACTGTAGCTTTTGGTGACGGTTCTTCTGCTTCGGAATGGGCTTCTAGAGCTATAGGATCCGGTAGCACGGCATCTGGGGTGAGTTCAATCGCTCTCGGCACGAATTCCACTGCTTCCGGTTGGTCCTCATTAGCCTTGGGTTATGATGCATATGCAACTGGTGATGCTGACATGGCATTAGGTAGAGGTTCATTGTCGGACTCTTATGGAGCGATTGCCTTAGGAATATCGTCAAAAGCCCAAAGTACCTGGGCATTCACTGCAGGGTATGGTTCTGAAGCATCTGCGACGAGCTCCATCGCGCTTGGGCAGTCATCGAAAGCAACAAGCACCTGGGCTCTTGCCACAGGGTTTGATTCTGAAGCATCGGGGACGAGCGCCATCGCGCTCGGTCAGACATCGAAGGCCACAGGTACCTGGGCTTTTGCCACAGGGGTTGATTCCGAAGCATCAGGCACGAGCTCCATCGCGCTTGGTTTTGGATCCACGGCCTCAGGTCCATATTCGCTAGCATCAGGTTGGAATTCGGAAGCCACGGGAACCAATTCGCAGGCAACAGGACATTCTTCCGAGGCATCAGGGTACAATTCGATTGCTTCAGGTTTCAGTTCAACAGCATCCGGAAGCCATGCGCAAGCTAGAGGAGAATCTTCAACGGCCTCCGGTTGGCAGTCGATTACTTCAGGAGCATATTCTGAAGCCTCAGGAAGCCATGCGAATGCAACAGGAGAATCTTCAACGGCATCTGGATGGCATTCAACTGCAATTGGTTACGGTTCAACGGCATCCGGAAGCCATTCTCAGGCAACAGGACGATCTTCAACGGCCTCCGGCTGGCATTCAACTGCAACAGGTTATAATTCAATAGCCTCACAAAGCCATTCGCAGGCAACAGGAGAATCTTCAACAGCCTCCGGCTGGCATTCAACAGCGAGTGGTTATAATTCAACATCTTCGGGCGCTGTATCAATCGCTGGGGCATATGATTCGGAGGCACGAACGTATGCTGAGACTCAATTTGGTACCTATGCCGACACAGTATCTCTTGGATTGCTTTCTGATACATCCGCAACGACTTTTTCAGCTCCAGATGCATTGTTTGTCATTGCAAATGGAACAGCAGATGATGCACGAAGCAACGCGCTGGTCATCCGAAAAGATGGTTCTGCATCATTCACTGACAGTGTTCATGTAGCCGGTAATATGGTTTTGAATGGTGATTTAGATTTGGATGGAGGTTCTGTTGACATCAACGTGACGAAAGTCTTAAATGTGAGTGCTGTTGACAGCATACGATTAATCAGTTCTGATGAAATTGTGAGGATTCAATCGGTCGATACAAACGTGTTCGTTACCGCTGGAAATGACATTAAATTGAATGCTTCTGATGATCTTATTGTTAGCGTTTCGGATGATGTAGATATTGAAGCAGATGGTGACATAGATATTGAAGCAGTTGGTGACTTCGACATAGACGTTGAGGAAGATATAGATTTGCATGCTCAAGAAGACATTCACATTCATGCAGGTTGGCCATCCACTCCAGCAGGGGAGGAGTCTTTTATTAAGCTGGAAGTTGATGGCATGGGAGGTGATTCCTCTCTTGTAAAGCTTGACACGGCTCTTTTTGATATCCGTAGTGCGAACTTTAAATTGGACGGCAATAGTGATCTCAATGGGGATTTAGACGTAGAAGGGACGACAACGTTTACAGGTGATGTCAAAGGCCCTCGCGCAACGGGTGATGATGAATTTGTTACCTATGCCCAGCTTGACTCTTTGTCGAATACAGCTCCTTTCAATGAAACGTATAAAGTATTTAAAATCTCAGGTGGAATAGATCAAGCGATAGTAGGATCCGATGCCCCAGGAACGACCGAGCGAGTTGACCTGTTGAACTCAGGAAATTCAAATGGATACTTCACAGAGCTTTCTGAAGCAGCTGCAAATCCAGTGGACAATGCGAATCAACCTTTCGCTGTTCAATCCACTCCCGGCCATCACATGAATCTCACTGATGCCGGAATATATCAATACTCACTTACTATGGAGCTGCAAAACACATCTGCGACTGATGCATTTGTGACAGTTGAAGTTCAGAACTACGATGCACTCGAAGGTTTTTTCTCAACTACTCGAACCCTGGCCTCAGATTCAGAAGTGGTACACGGGACTGGTGCATTTGGAGAGGCAGGAAGTCTTTCTCATCATCTCAATTCAAGCATGTCTTTTGAGACGAACAATGACAATGAAGACATCCAAGTTGAAATTACTGTCCTACCTGCGGGTACTACGATTGACATCGTTTCATTCAGCTTTTCTGTCTCGCGAGTGGGTGAAGAGTAAGCATAGCGTTGTATGAAACAAAAAAGCCCCATTGAAAAGGGGCTTTTTTTGTGGCGAATAATGAGGGCTCACCTGTTATTCATGCTCAGCTTAGCACCTATCACTTCGAGGTCGTCAAAGAACTCCGGATAACTTTTTGCGACGCATTCAGCTCCTTCGATGACAATAGGTTGGTCTCCGCGAAGTCCCATAATTGCTGCCGCCATCGCAATGCGATGATCACCATGCGTCTGAATTACCACATCTTGTTTAAATCTGCCATTGCATGGATGCACGGTCATACTGTCTGCTATGGTATCAAGCTCAATGCATACATCGAATTTAGACCACTCATCACGTAATACTTCAGCGCGGTTTGATTCTTTGTGGATGAGTCGGTGAATGCCTTTCAGTGTGCTCGGTTTTTTCCCAAATGAGGCCAGTGCGCAAAGCACTGGAAATAAATCTGGTGCGTCCGTGAGGTCTATGGAGAATGCTCTCACCGGCCGCCTAGCCACTTGAATGCCCGTCTCTGTTCCGGACAAGGCACCTCCCGCAAACAACAATGCCCCGCGAATGGCTTCATCGGCTTGTGTATATTGGCTATTAAGGCCATCGATCTCGAGGCTATCTTCTGCACAGAGCATACCTGCTACAGCCAATGCGGCGGCACCAGACCAATCACCATCAATGGCTGATTCTATCGCATGGTACTTTTGTCCGCCACGTATGGAAAATTCTGTAAAATCTTCATCGAATTCAATCTCAATTCCGAAATCTTCTAAGATTTCAAGGGTCATCGACACGTAAGGTCTGCTTACAAGGTTGCGGACTTCAATGATCGAATCATTCCCTGCGCACGGCATTGCCATCAAAAGGCCAGTAAGGAATTGAGAGCTCACAGAGCCATCTAGTCTCACTCTACCACCCGTGATTGAAGCCTGAAATGACAGAGGGAAGGTGCTTTTGGTATCTTCCAGTTTTCCGCCCAACGCTTCAAACGCATCAACGATTTGGTGCATGGGACGTCCCTTAAGGCTGCCTTCAGCCGCCATTTGTATGGGCGGGGAGGCCAATCCCGCAATAGGCGCAAATAAGCGAGCACCGAGTCCTGATTCCAATGGAGTCAAGATACCTTCTCGTGATTTTGGTTTGCCCTTGGTTCCAGTGATGGAAACGGTGCTTTCACCCAATTCCATTTCAGCACCTAACTGCGCCGCCATCAGTAAGGATGCTGTGCAATCATCGGCTTGCGACAAGTTGTGCAAGATTGACGTCCCATGGCTTAGTAAAGCCCCTGCTACCAGACGTTGCATCACAGATTTTGACGCTGGGGCATGGACGCATCCAGCGAGCTGCGAAGGCCATACGCTTATGTTCATTTGATGCCCGTGTAAATGCTTGCAATCCCACCAGTAAGAGCGATGCACTTACAATTGGTATAGCCACAAGATTCCATAATTTTCAGGAATTCATCACCTTCGGGAAAAGCTTGGACGCTTTCGGGAAGGTAGGTGTAGGCGGCGGAATCTTTTGAAACAAGTTTTCCAATCGTTGGCATGATGAATCGGAAGTAAAAAGCAAACAATTGCTTCATCGGAAAGTACCTGGGTTTTGAAAATTCTAACACGATGCCCAACCCTCCAGGTTTCAATGTTCGATGCATTTCGACCAAGCCTTTATCCAGAAACTCAAAGTTTCGTACTCCAAATGCCACGGTGTAGGCGTCGAATGTATTTGATGCAAAAGGCAGAGTTGCACTGTCACCTTCCATCAATTTGATTTTTTCAGTCCAGCCGCGCTTTCGAATTTTTTTTCGACCAACGTTCAACATGCCTGGAGAAATGTCAACGCCTGTGATGTGAACATCCTTCAAACCCATGCGAACGGCTTCGATCGCAAAGTCTGCCGTGCCGGTCGCCATATCCATGATTTGTGCATTCCCATCTGGCTTCTGAGCAGACAAGTGCCTTTTTAGGATTCTAATGGACTTTTTTCGCCATAGCACGTCTATGCCGAACGAGAAGAGATGATTCAATAGGTCGTAACTGTGTGCAATGTTGTCGAACATGCGTGCGACCTGCTCCTTCTTGGTTTCTTGATCCGGCGCAGTATATGGCGTGATTCGGGTTCCCATATTCTATGTTTTATCCAACCATCGTATGGCCTTCCGGGTATTTGATGTGCGTTTGGGTCAATTTTCCTCCTAGTGCAAACGCAACGGTGAGGGTTCCAACGCGACCGACAAACATGCTAGCCATGACGATTATCTTACCAGGTGCGCTCAGCAAAGGCGTAATGCCAGTGCTCAATCCTACGGTTCCAAATGCGCTCACTTCCTCAAATATGAGATCCAAAAGTCCTCGTTCTGTTGTGTTCAATATTGACGTTTCCGTGATGCTTAACATGAAAATAGCCACAGTGTTTCCGACGAGGAAGAAAAGCAATACGCTGTAGGCTCTGGAGCGCAAAACATCTGGTATGGTTCGCTTGAAGAGTTGAACGTGGTCCAGGCTTCGAACCGTTCGCCATACATCCGCCAAGACGATGGATAGTGTAGACGTCTTGATTCCGCCTCCCGTTGAGCTAGATGATGAACCAATAAACATTAAAATGACGAGCAAGAATAACATCGGGATTCCAACTTGACCGATGTCGACCGTGTTAAATCCGCTTGTACGTGTAGCACTTTGAAATACGGACGTGGTCAATTGGCCGAAAGGGCTCATCCCGGATAAAGTGCCGTCGTGTTCCAGAAGCCAAAAACTAATCGTTCCGATACCAACGAGCCCAAGAGAAAAGTACAACGCGATTTTCGTGGCAAAAGAAATGTGTTTCCAAGGCTGCTCCATCCGTTCACGAAGACGATCGAATCCAAACAAATCAAAGATGGCTACCATGCCCAAGGCCCCAAAGAAGACCAGAGCGGTGACGATCCAGTGCACACCATAATTATTGGCAATAACCGGGTTTGCTAGGCCATCGGTAAAGAGAGAAATACCGGCGTTATTGAACGCAGAAACGGAATGAAAAACGGAGTAGAACCATGTTCTGCCATTGCTCAAATTTGACAGGCTGTCTCCCCAAGTCATGTGCATGGCTAGTGCGCCAATCGCCTCAAAACCAATGCACCACATCAACACTTTCCCCAAAAGACCGCTACTCGCATTGAAATTATCCTTGTTCACAAAATCTTCAATGACTTCATGCTGTCGAACGCCCAAACCAAATTTGGACGCGAGTACTAAAAAGGAGCCAAATGCGATTAAATTCAAACCTCCGAGTTGGATGAGGAGAAGGAGAACGACTTGTCCCTTGTAACTAAAGAAAGTCACAGTATCTACAACCATCAGTCCTGTGACACATGTGGCGCTTGTCGAAGTGAAGAGCGCATCGATGAAATTCATACTACCAGGGGAGGTAGTCATTTCAGGCAACATAAGGAGTACGGTTCCTGCTGTAATAATGCCCAAAAAGCTCATGATAAAAATGATCGCAGGGTTCAATCGAACCCGGGGCAAAACGGACCCTTCTCGAATCAATTCTGCCACTACAACTGTGAAGAAATAGCCTTGAATGAACAAGGTGCTAAAATCTGAAATGGAATCGAACCCAATGGAGCTTGAAAGTCGACTGATCAGCAGTTCTCCGGTCAGCAAATCACTCACTCCTTCAATGACCAAAACAGTCATCACTGCGGCTTCAAACCAAGTCTTACGGATGAATCGTACAGGATGGTAATCGTACAGGATACGGGTGATGTATTGTAGTACGTAAAAAGCGAAAGTACCCTTTACAAAACCAAGAAGTTGGGCTGCGGCTGAGCTTTCATTTGGATAGCCATAATAAATGGCCAAAACGAAAAGCGCCGAGGTGGAAACCACCAGATTAAATAATTTCAACGCATTTAAAACCCGCTCTTTCGAACCGTATAAGAATACATTGATTCGCTCCCTGATTTCGTGAAGCTTCATTTGGACAATGTGGCGGGCTCGATTGAGTGG
>DCPZ01000098.1:7469-41881 GCA_002323795.1 Flavobacteriales bacterium UBA1531
GATCGAGCCACTCTGCCTTCAAGCGTTCAAGTTCGACGGGCACGACACCAACTTTTTCGCACACCAAACCGCCGGCAAGATTGGAGAGTGCTGCTATTTCAATAATGGGTACATCCAATGCGAGAAGGAATGATGCCACAGCGATTACGGCGTCACCTGCACCGCTCACATCTAAAATTTCACGTTCGAATGCGGCAATACGACAAAATGGCTGTGCGGTTTTTGGGCCATAAATGCAAACTCCTCGTTCGCTGAGCGTAACCATGGAATACACTGGATTGAGCAAATGATGCATCCGACGCACACCCTGTTCCAAGCTCCCATCGCTCTTTTTTTCTATGGCCATCGCCATGCCTTCCCCGAGTTCTTTTAAGTTTGGTTTGAACAAGGTTACTCCTCGGTAACTTGTAAAATGCGCAAATTTTGGGTCAACGGTTGTTTTGATGTTGCGCTCATGGGCTGCTTCGATGAGCGTTTTGATTACGCGATCAGTCAGGACGCCTTTGTCATAATCTTCAAAAATAAGAACATCGGGTTTCGTTGATTCGAGCAAGGCATTGCAGCTAGCGATGAGTTCGTCTTCGAGTGCAGGCGAAATATCACGGGTGACCTCTTCATCGACACGCACCAATTGTTGGCCGTTGCTGATGACCCTTGTCTTTACAGTGGTTGGACGGTCGGCGCTTCTCAGTACCGCAGATGACCCAACGCATAGTTTTGTCAGGAGTGATTCGATGGTGCTGCCAGCAGCATCATCGCCAATGACAGTTGCGAGGTGAACTTTCGCTCCAATTGCGAGTAAATTCTTTACCACATTTGCTGCCCCGCCAAGTCGAGATTCTTTGGTGTGGACTTCCACAACGGGAACGGGGGCTTCTGGTGAGATCCGATTGACCTGCCCGACCATGTATGCGTCGAGCATGACGTCACCAATCACAAGCGCCGTGACCTGATGTCCGGACTGTAAGGCACTGAGAGCATCCATGTTACGAAGGTAGTGCGCCGGGCTTAACGCAACGCTTCAACTGCTTCTGAAATTCGGCGCAATGCCTCTGCCAATTGCGATTCAGAGGCTGCATATGACAAACGGATGCATTCTGGAGTTCCAAAAGCTCCGCCTCCAACGGTGGCCACGTGAGCTTCTTCCAATAAATACATGGCAAAGTCTTGTGCATTGTCGATGTGACGATCGCCAACCGATTTCCCAAACAGAGCGCTCACATCAGGAAATAAGTAAAAAGCTCCCATTGGTTTATTGACTTTCATGCCTGGGATGGCACCCAAACCCGCAATCATAATATCGCGTCGTTGCAGGAACGCTTTCTTCATTTCATCTGCGATAGAAGGGTCTGCGGTTACCGCTGCTCCTGCTGCGACTTGGGCAATACTGCACGGTGCTGAAGTGACTTGTCCTTGTATCTTCGAGCAGGCCTTTGCGATCCAAGCTGGAGCCCCGATATAGCCCAACCGCCAGCCGGTCATTGCGAAGCCTTTGGAAACACCATTGACTGTAATGACTCGATCTTTGAGGGCTTCAATCGTACCGATGGATGCGTGTTGACCTGTGAAGTTGATCAACTCATAGATTTCATCGCTGACGATGTACACGTGCGGATTTCGAATCAATACCTCGGCAAGGGCCTCTATTTCTTCTTTTGTGTAAACTGATCCGGAGGGATTGCAGGGTGAGGAGTAGATCAACAAACGAGTTTTGGCATTGATAGCTGCTTCCAGTGCTTCGGGTTGAATCTTAAAATCATGTTCAATGGATGTTGCCAAAACCTTCGAAGTTCCACCTGCCAGTGCAACCATATCGGCATAGCTGACCCAATAAGGTGCAGGAAGTATGACTTCTTCTCCCGGATCGACCAGGGACAACACGACATTGGTGATGCTCTGTTTTGCTCCATTGGACACCACGATTTGGTCAGGCGCGTAGTTCAAGCCGTTATCTCGCTGAAACTTCATACTGATTGCCTCGCGCACGTCCAGAATTCCGGGCACAGGTGTGTAGTGGGTAATGTTATTTTCTATTGCTTTTATTCCTGCTGCCTTGAGGATCTCAGGAGTGTCAAAGTCAGGTTCTCCTAACGAGAGTGAAATCACATCAACGCCTGATTTTTTCAATTCCGTCGCCTTTCTCGCCATGGCAATGGTGGCGGACTCAGAGAGTCGATTGAGCAGTTGAGAGGTGCGTTGCGTCATGGCAAGTAATCAATTCCGAATTTTTCACATCGATGAAGCCGCAAATTTAAGTTTTGCTGCAATGCGAAAAAGGCGCTCTTTCATTTTTTACCAAACGTGAACGATACCACAGCTAATCCAAAGAATGTGAGCAAACCATTCACAGGGAGAAGAGCGAATCCGAAGCTGAAAGAGAAGGTTGAAGCGAGATAAGATTCAAGGCCATAGCAGAACAAAGGAGCCAAAATGGCAACAACAGGAATGAGCTCGTCTTTTGGCTTCCTGCTTGTTGCAAGTCCAAAAGCAAACAATCCTAGGATGGGACCATATGTGTAATTCGCTGCCGTGAAGATGGCGGCCACAACACTCGTGTCATTGGCGCTACTAAATGCCATGATTACTCCAAAAAGGGCTACCGTCATGCCCAAATGAATTTGCTCACGTTTTCTTTTGGCTTGAACCTCTGGCATGCTTTCGGTATCGAGCAGATCTACACATACGGAAGTGGTTAATGCGGTCAAGGCGCTATCCGCTGAACTGAATGCTGAGGCCAGCAGGCCAATCAAAAAAATGAGCCCAAGCCCTATTCCCAATCCGCCGTCAAGGGCGACAGTAGGATACAAGCTATCCGCACGTTCGATTGAAACTCCTTTCATTTCAATCCAACTGTAAAGCAAGGCTCCCAAGGTCAAAAACAAAACATTCACGACGACCAAAACAATCGAAAAGCTTCCCATGTTCCAGCGTGCTTCTCTCAGGTTCCGGCAGGCGAGGTTTTTTTGCATCATGTCTTGGTCCATCCCCGTCATAGCTGTGGCCACGAACGCGCCAGCTAGTACATGCTTGACGAGATGGTTGGATGCTTTCCAGTCGTCCCATACGATCCATTGGTTCCAGGGCGAAGCGGCGATGTGAGATGGAACCTCAGACCATGACCAGCCGAGGGCATGCACAATGGCGTTTCCTGAGTAGACGACAGCAATGAGCATCGCCGCAGTTTGCAGTGTGTCTGTCCACACAATTGTTCCGAGTCCACCTTGACGCGTATAGCTCCATATGACAGCCAAAATCACTGCAACTGAAGCGGCATAACCCACGGGTATATCGATCGAATTGAAGGCCCGCCACTGGAAATCCCACTCCAAGGGCTGGAGAACAAACAATTCTAAAACAAGGGCGATTAAGAACAGTCGAAAGGAGGCGCCAATCACACGTGAGAGGATGAAGAAAGCGGCACCCGTCTTGTAAGCCCGGTCACCAAAGCGAGAGGCGAAGTACCCGTAAATGCTCGTCAGACCCATGCGGTAGTAAAGCGGCATCAAGACGGCCATGATGAATCCATAGCCGATTAAATAGCCCAACACCATCTGCATGTAGGTAAATCCTTGACTATTCACCCATCCCGGCACGCTGATAAAAGTCACGCCACTGAGCGATGCGCCTAACATTCCAAACGCCACTGCATACCAAGGAGCAGATTTGCTTGCAGCAAAAAAATGCTGGCTTGAATTGCCTTTTTTGATTTTGCGGTTTGTCCATCGAGCAATACCAAGCAGAATGAGGACGTACGCAAAAAACACTCCAATGACCATCTGCGGATTCATGTGCCAAAGATGGGACAACATCGTAAGTTTGTCGCATGGAACTTCCCTCGCGACTCATTGAAGCGGCCGTGGACCAAATGGCATCACTGCCCGGCATTGGCCGGAAAACCGCCTTGCGCTTGGTGTTGAATCTATTGCGTCGTTCAGATGAACAGGTGAATTCTTTTGCAGAATCTTTTCAATTAATGCGACAAGGCGTGCGTGGTTGTGCAACCTGTCACAACCTAACAGAGACAGAGGAGTGTTCCATTTGTGTCAACCCGCTGCGCAAGGAGCATGTCATTTGTGTCGTGGAGGATCTTCGAGATTTACTGGCCATTGAAGCCACGGGGCAATTCCAAGGCCGCTACCATGTTTTGGGTGGGGTCATCAGCCCGATGGAAGGTGTTGGGCCAAACGACTTGAACATTGAATCATTGGTCACAAGAGCTGCGACAATCGCTGTGCATGAAGACGGAGAGATCATTTTTGCTCTCCCGGCCACAATGGAAGGCGAAACGACGGCATTTTATTTGTTCCGCAAACTCAGTTCGAACAATCTCAAAGTCACTTCCATAGCACGCGGGATAGCTGTCGGTGAAGATTTGCAGCATGCAGACGAGGCCACGCTTGTCCAAAGTTTGAGGCAACGATTGCCTTACAACAATTGAAGCCATTATATCGTTTTCATTCGGTCGATCGGTTCGTTTGGCTTTAAATTCACAGCGTGGACGTTTCTATAGTCATTGTCAACTACAATGTTGAGCACTTTTTATCGCAGTGCTTGCAAAGTGTGCGTGCGAGTATACGTGTGTTAGAGTCCCTCGGGTTTAGCGCTGAGGTATGGGTTGTGGACAATCGTTCAGTCGATGGAAGTTGTGCGATGGTTCGAACGCAATTTCCTGAAGTTAACCTGCTTGTTTTGGACGAAAACTTGGGCTTCTCGAAAGGAAACAATCGGGCCATTGAAAAGTGCAATGGTCGTTGGGTGTTGCTGCTCAACCCAGACACAGTAATACCAGAAGATGCGCTGGTAAAATGCCTCCAATATGCAGATGCATCCCCTAAATTGGGGGGGATGGGTGTGCCAATGGTCGATGGGATGGGACGATTCCTGCCCGAATCCAAACGTGGTATGCCTACGCCTTGGGCTGCATTCTGCAAAATTTCAGGTCTTTATAAGTTGGCTCCGCGTTCAGAGAGCTTGAATCAATATTACATGGGGCATCTTGGCACTGATGATAACCATCGCATAGAGATATTGAGTGGTGCTTTCATGTGGATGCGAAAGGAGGCCTTGGATCAAGTAGGCTTGCTTGACGAAGACTACTTCATGTACGGTGAAGACATTGACTTGAGTTGGCGGTTGCTCAAAGGAGGATGGGAGAACCATTTTTTCACTGAGACTTCAATCATTCACTACAAAGGAGAGAGCACCAAAAAGGGCTCCCTGAATTACGTCTTGGTCTTTTATAAGGCCATGCAGATTTTTGCGCGCACGCATTTTTCAGGTGGGAATGCTCGAGTCATGTTGAGTTTGATTCAATTGGCCATTTACTTCAGGGCGTCTTTGGCCATTTTGGCGCGCGTCTTTCGCATGATAAAGCTGCCAGCGCTGGAATTCAGTTTGTTTTGGTCGATTCTTCTGGTTTTCTTGATGAAATACGGTGAGTTGAAAGAAATCCAATACGATTGGAATTGGGCGGTTCCAGCCACGGGCATTTACGCTGCATTTTGGCTGTTGGCTCTCAAGTTTCAGGGCGGATATGATCGGCCCTGGAAGATGATGCCATTGGTTCGTGGTGTTTTGATGGGTGCCTTGTGCTTATTTGCGGGTTATGGACTGCTTCCAGAAAACATGCGATTCAGCCGTGCCATTTTAGTGTTTGGCACAGCGCTTTTGCCCCTCATTGTATTGACCGTTCGGTGGAGATGGGACAAGGGCAGGGGCTGGAGCGACAGAGGACAGAAAAGGCGGATTTTCGTATCAAGTCCAATCGAATTGAATGCAATTCAAGGCTTAATCGCAGAGCTTGAGCCTCGATCAGCTTCTGCTGCTCAAACGATTCAAGCACTGTATCCTGGAGATCGCAATGCGTACGCCAACGAATCTACTGGAGATGGAGTAACGTTTTTGGGGGGATTGAGTGATTTGAATGAAGTCATTCGCATCTACCGCATCAATGAAGTAATCCTCAGTGGGAGGGAACTGACAGCAACTCAAAAGATTTCGGCCATGACGGGAGTTGCAAACGCCAACATCCATTTTCGAATTGCTTGGACTGAAGGCGGACATGTCGTTGGGGTGGGAGGTCCTGAGTTGGGCTCCATTTCTGATTGGCCCCGTGCGATTCATTTGCCTCGGGCGAAGCGAATCAAACGCACATTTGATATTTTTCTCGCGCTATTTGTTTTGGTTTTCTTTCCATTATTTGTGGTTTTTGGTCGAGTGAAATGGATTTTGTCAGCTGCGGATGTATTGATGTGTAAACGCACGTGGGTGGGGATTCCTGACGATTTTGCAAACGATTCTAGGCTTCAGAAATACGTTTTTTCTCGATCTAATTCCGCTTCGAACCGTGCCGGCCACAGAACCCTTTTGGCTTATGTTCGTGATTATAGATGGACGGTTGACCTCGGAGTCATCCGTGAAGCCTTAATTTCGCACCGCGCAATACATCGCCATGGCAAAAATTGAAATACTTCTCCCCAAAATGGGTGAAAGCGTAGCGGAAGCTACGATCACCAAATTTGTAACCCAACCAGGTGAACGCGTCGAGGCGGATGAATCAATGGTTGAAATCGCTACCGATAAAGTAGACAGCGAAGTCCCCGCACCTGAAGATGGGACCTTGGTAGAGTGGCTGGTTTCAGAAGGTGATACGGTCGCTGTAGGTCAAGCTATCGCTCGATTTGAAGCTGAAACAGAAGGCGCACAAGATATTTCTCCAGCCGTTGCCCCTTCCGATACCGTTGCGCCCGCACCAGTTTCTGCCGAAACGCCTGAGGCGATAAAAGCACCAGTTCCAGTTCCTTCGCCATCACCAGTAGAGAAGCCTGTTCCGGTAGCAACGGACGTGAAAATCCCCGCGGAGTCAGTATTGGAAGCATTGCAGTCGCCGTTGAGCGAAATGCCTCCTCGGCTTGGGACATCAGGAAGGTTTTATTCGCCGTTGGTTCGCAGCATCGCCCAATCCGAAGGAATCACTCCGGTTGAGTTGGAAACGATTTCGGGTTCAGGCGCTAAAGGCCGGGTGACGAAGAAGGATATGTTGGATTATATCGAGCAACGTGGTGCTTCTGTCGCTTCTCCTGCAGTTTCAGCTCCGATTCCTGTATCAGCTGTTCAATCGGCATCCAAACCTATGCTCAGTGCACAATCAAGGCCGTCTGCATCGGTGTCCGGAGGAGACGAAATTATTGAGATGGACCGAATGCGTAAAATGATAGCTGATCATATGGTACGCTCTGTTCAAACGAGTCCTCACGTGACGAGTTTTGTGGAAGCAGACGTAACCCGCATGGTCGAGTGGCGAAACAGAAATAAAAAAGCATTTCAAGAGGCGCACGGAACCAAGCTGACTTTTACACCGATGATTGCCGAGGCCATTGTCAAGGCCATCAGAGATTTCCCCGGCGTGAATGCAAGCGTCGACGGTGATCGCATCGTGATCAAGAAACAAATCAATCTGGGCATGGCCGCAGCTTTGCCCTCGGGTAACTTAATCGTACCCGTCATTCGCAATGCGGATCAACTGAGCTTAGTGGGACTGGCCAATCAAGTCAACGATTTGGCAGGTCGTGCGAGAGCTGGAAAATTAAAACCGGATGACACGGCTGGCGGGACATATACCATGTCCAATGTGGGCACTTTTGGAAATGTCATGGGAACGCCAATCATCAATCAGCCGCAGGTCGCGATTTTGGCCTTGGGTGCTATTCGAAAGAAACCGGCTGTGATTGAAACTCCGGAAGGCGATGTCATTGGTGTGAGGCATATGATGTTCTTGAGTCACAGCTATGATCATCGCGTCGTTGATGGCATGCTAGGCGGAAGCTTTGTGCGCCGCGTGGCTGATTATTTGGAGGGATTTGACTTGGACCGACCGATTGTATAAGCAAGCCATGGACCTGAGCACGTTAAAACTGAGAAAGCCGTTGGTCATTTTTGACCTTGAAACTACGGGCACAGATTTGTCAAAAGACCGAATCGTCGAGATAGCGATGATCAAAGTTCATCCTGACGGTACGCTGGAAAAAAAGCCCGAGGCGCGGGGTGAGGCGCACCGCCTGTTAATCAATCCAGGGATGCCCATTCCATTGGAAACAAGTTTGATTCACGGTATTTACGATGCAGATGTTGAAGATTGTCCAACCTTTAAGCAGTTTGCGAAAAGCATGTCTGAGTTTTTGGATGGGTGCGATTTGGGAGGTTACAATTCGAATCGGTTTGATGTGCCTTTTTTGGCGGAGGAGTTTCTGCGCAGTGGAATTGATTTTGATCTTGAGGGCCGCAATTTGATCGACGTTCAAAACATCTTCCACTTAATGGAGCAGCGCACCTTGCGGGCGGCATACCGATTTTATTGCGGTAAAGAACTGGAAGGAGCGCACGAAGCATTGCCTGACACCGAAGCGACCTTGGAGGTCCTGCTTGCTCAGTTGGTCAAATATCCTGAGACAACTGTGAAGGTTTCGGATGACGAGTCCATTGGTCCTGTTCCGACAGACATGGATGAATTGCATTTGTTTTGTCAGCGGCAGAGGTTTGCCGATCTCGCTGGCCGATTTACTTACGATGATGCTAACGAGGTGCTTTTCAACTTCGGTCAGCACAAGGGAAAAAAGGTCTCAGACATTTTGAGCTCCAACCCTGGTTATTTTGGATGGATGATGAATGCAGATTTTCCAGAATATACCAAGAAGGTATTGCGTCGTGTTCACGAAGAAATGAATGGCTGATTCAAAGAATTCTTCAACGGGGAGGCGCATAGCCGTCCTGGTTTCGAATGATCTCAACCATGATCAGCGAGTGCTCAAGACTTGCGCTACGCTAAAGGAGTTGTCCTGGTCGCCTTCCTTGATCGGACGAATGATGCCGTCCTCAGATGAATTGACCATTCCATTTGAAGGCAAGCGACTTTCATTGCCATTCCATCGGGGTGTTTTCTTCTATGCCACATGGCAGATACGATTGTTGATGCAATTGCTGCGCATTCGTTGCGGAGCGATTTGGGCCAATGACTTGGATACTTTGCTGCCTGCTTACTTGGCCGCAAAATGGCATGGCGTTCCGTTAGTATACGATAGCCATGAATTTTTCACAGAGGCAGCAGGCTTGACAGGCCGACCAGTTCAGCGCGGCATTTGGTTAATCCTTGAGCGTTGGTTATTTCCAAGGGTTGCTTCTGTCATCACCGTGAATGATTCCATTGCGGATGCCTATGATAAGCGTTATCCCAGTGCCCGGTCGGGCAAGCCTTTCGTAGTGCGAAATATGCCGATGAAGCGCACTCGACCTCAGAGTCAAGTTGATTGGCGGACCAAACTACAGATTCCTGCCGGCGCGATGTTTGCAATCTTGCAAGGAGCTTACCTCGACAAGGACCGCGGGGTGATTCAAGCTGTTGAAGCCTTGCGCCTGAATGCCCATTGGTATTTGGTTGTGGTCGGAGCTGGCGAAGAGTTTGAATGGGCTCAGCAGGAGCAAGCAACGCTAGACGGTCGATTGATCTGCTTGCCCAAGATGCCTTTTAATGAGCTGTGCACCTTGACCGCTGCAGCTGATTTGGGTTTCAGTTTGGATCGCGGTGTCCACGGCAATTATTGGTTCAGTTTGCCCAATAAGCTTTTTGACTATATCCATGCAGGGATTCCAATAGTGGCCAGTCCGATGCCGGAGGTGCGGAAGATTGTCGAAGAATGGAACGTTGGCGTGATGATTCAGGATCATGAACCAAAAGCCATTGCAGAGGCGGTGGATCAGGTGATGAATGCGCCAAAAAAAAATTGGGCTAGTCAATGCGCTCTGGCATCAAAAATGTTGAATTGGCAGGCACAGAGCGATGTAATTTCAGAAGCAATGGCCAAAGCTATTTCCCACTGTTAAGCCGCTCCTGATCTGCTGATTCTGGTTTTTTTAAATCCGAATTTGATCAGCAGCCAGAAGGGCTGAGCGAAGAGCTGCCATCCTCTAATTCTTCCTCTTTTGAGTCGCCATTCTTGCCAGTAGAGGCTCAGCCCAAATCGACGAGAAGCTCCCCCAGACTTGATGAAACTCCAAGTGTCTTCGTGCAAAACGACTTGAATGCCGGAAACCCAAAAATGGAGGTGCATCGCATAATCCGCGAGTACGCTAAAATTTGGATCGAAGTCGGTCGCTTGAATGACAGACAAAGGATAGATTACGCCCTGGTGATGCGTTGTATTTCGCCAAATCAACGAGTCATCCCATCGTGGTGGATAGTGCTCAGGAACTCCTGCCTCACGCTCGGCTCCAAGTTCCACACCCAAAATGTGCAGCCTGTCTTGTTGCCATGTTTTCATGTCAATGAGCGTTGCTTCCCAAGTTGCTTCATTGGGCAAATCACCTGCGCCACAAAACCAAACCCATCGGCCTGTTGCACAGCCTTTTCCATAATTCATGGCTTGGTAAATTCCTGCGTCAGCGCTCGATCGAATGTGTTGAATGCGGTGTTGATTTTGGAGCAAAAACGATGCCGTTTGCTCGCATCCGCCCCCGTCAATGACGATCAATTCCAATTCGGAAGATTGTTCGTTCAGACGGAACAAAATTTCTAATGTTTGTTGAAGGCCGTTCAAGTCTTTCTTGACGGGAATGATGATGCTCAGAAGCGCTCGCTCACTTCGTTTCATAACGGGCTATTTTGGTATCGAGCGATCCTCCCATCAATGCACTCGATGACTCGTCCCGGGTATTTATTCCATGCTTGATGGTCGTGGGTCGCCATCAAGACTGATCGTTCTTGTTGTGCGAGCTCATGCAGTATGTTCAGGATGCCATCCGTCGTCTCTGGATCTAAATTCCCTGTCGGCTCATCAGCAATGATCAGCGGAGGTTCATTGAGCAAGGCTCTCGCGATTGCCAAGCGTTGTTGCTCGCCTCCGGAAAGCGCATGCGGCATTTTGTATCCTTTGGTTTCTAGACCGACTGATTTGAGGCAAGTTTGAATGCGTGATTCCAATGCCGCTCCTTTGCTCCAGCCTGTGGCCAGAAGGACAAATGCAAGGTTAGCTTCAGCAGTACGATCTTGGAGTAAGGCAAAATCTTGGAAGACAATGCCCAAGTCTCGACGAAGCAAGTGCATGTTTTTTCGATTTACTTGCGTGAGGTCGTGTCCGCAGACTTCTCCAGCACCGGAAGCAATGGTAAGGTCTCCATAAAGAGCCTTGAGCAGAGAGCTTTTGCCAGATCCGGTTTTGCCAATGAGGTAAGTCAATTCGCCACTTCCAATGGTTAAATTGACATCTTTGAGCACGGTGTGCTCCGCTTGCTGAACGGAGATCGATTCGAGTTTGACAAGTATTTTTGATTCCATGATGGTCAGTTTCGATTGAAAGTGTCGGAGTTGATTCGAACATTCAATCGCATCTCTTCTGTAATGAGTTCAACAAGACGGCCATTGGTCGTTTGTGTGATGCGGGATGGGAAAGTTAAACCATCATACGTTTTGTATTCATCGAAATCATTGATCGTTTTATTCTGGCCTGCAGCCCCAGAGCGCTCCACAATAGATTTGATGAGCAGGGATGATGTTTGGTCAAAGAACAGAGTTTCGACCACGTTACCTTCGAAATGAATGCGCACAACATGTTGAATCGTGCCATTGGTTTCGACGGTGCCTAGAACTTCAGTCACTCCGCGGAGCTCATCCAAATGAAGGAATCGAGCAGCATAAAGATCTGGCTTCAGCCGCTGATATTCGCGGGCGCTCATGATTTGGTTGATGTCCATTTGACGTTTGAATCCCTCTTCCATGGTGACGACATTTTCCATCATCACCTGACCATTGGCTTCGAATGACGAGGAAAAGCCAATTCCATATTGCTTTTCGGTTGTGACGGTGAAAACTGTTCCGCCTTCCGCGTCCATTCGCACGACTGTTCGTGAGGATTTCAAGTCTTCGAATGCGGACTTTCCACCACAAGCCGCATAATAGGAGTCAAAAATGTAATTGGATGTGAGACCTGGTGCAGGTGAGTAAGGCTCAATCAATTTACCAGCGAGAGTGTACTCATCCATAGCGTTGTCACTATCGATAGCGTTTCCAAGTGCCTTTCCAAGTTCTTGCGGTCCTGTGCCTACGATTTGCAGACTGTTGGGGCGAAGAAGATTATTGGCGACCCGGCGCACATCAATGACGCTTACCTGATTGAAGCTATTTCGCATCTCATTTTCAGATTTGAGATGGTCACTGCTGTTCCCATCCGCTGCCATTTCTGCCACGTAAACCGGATTCATTAAATGAATTCCATATTCGTTTATCAATTGTTCAATGGCCTGAGCCAGTTCATCATCAGATGGAAGTTCCTCCGTCATTTGCTGGAGCAAATTGAGCGCCTCTTGAATGCAGATTTGCATGAAGTTTTCCGAAAGTTGACTGCCACGGATGATGAACCTTCCCATGCTCGCATCGCTTTCAAAATCCACTTCTATTCGAGCGCCAGCTTTCATAATGGATTGAAGACGATTTCGAATGATAGTGGCCAAGGCTTTTAAAATCCATTCGTTTTCATTTCCAGGCTTAAGTCGCATGACGTGGCCCATTTGAAATGTTAAAGATTCCTTGTCGTCGGATGTTATCCACGCGAGTTCAGTGTTGCGTCCAACACGTGGGCGCATTACACTTGATACAGGAACCGATCGGGCCTTCCATTTTCCAAAAGCAGTTTCGACATTTTGCCGTGCTTCGGGGTTATCTGCATTCATACATAGAGCAATCTTACAGTTATTTGGCAGGAAGTATCGATGGTGAAAGGTGCGAATGTCCTCAAGCTGAATGTTGCTGACAGATGACTCGTTTGGTATTTCACCATAGGGGTGTTGAACCGAAAATAAGCGGTGCCGCATCAACTGATCCATCGGTTCGATAGTAGAAAATGCGCCGCGCTCTACCAATTCAGCTTTCATTTCAACCTGCACGATTGACCAAGTTGTAGCATTCAATTCAAATGATGTGATTCCATTGGCCAGCCAATCCATGATTTCCGGCAAGTCTTCTGTTGCCGGCAAAAGGGATATGAGGTTCCCTTTAGCACTGACCTCGAGAGCTTCCCATTCCAACGTTGGATACACAGTGATTTGATTCTTGAGGTTTTGCAGCAAACAGCGCATGTGAGCGGAACATAACCCCGCTCGCTCTTGAGCGACACCGGAGATGTAATCCCAATGAAGAGCGAGGGCATTGTGTTCAAAATCAACGTTTTGAATAAATGAAATGGTCAGTCCATTGTCAAGTTTTTCACTTGTCATTGCATCCAACCTGAAGACGCTTTGCGGTTCAGGTTCGGGAGCTTGTTGCCCTTTGAGAGGTTGTGATTGAAAGACGAAAAAGCATGCGATCAAGCAGAAAGCAATCGCTCGAAAATGGGGGGTCATGGCTGGCGTTTTTACAGGCTCGAAGATAAGACGCCTTGAACGGCGACAATGGCATTATATTCGAAGAGTGAAAGTAAATGAACTGAACCTTAATCATTGGTCCCTTGAGTCGGTTTGGGACGCGGTTGATTCCAAGAATAAAGTGGCCCTCGCTGCAGAGGCTGAAAAGGCTATTATCGAATGCCGGCAGTACCTCGAAAAACGATTGAATGACCCTTCAGAGCCGACCATATACGGCGTGAATACTGGGTTTGGCGATTTGGCCCACACTAGAGTCGACTCCAATCAGCTGAGCGAACTGCAACGAAATTTATTGATTTCTCACGCATGTGGTGTGGGCGATGATGTACCTGAAGAAATCGTTAAGGCCATGCTGCTCCTGAAGGTCAAGGCTCTTTCAAAAGGACACAGCGGCATTCAATTGCAAACGATTCAACGCTTGATGGATCACCTGAATGAGCGTGTTTTCCCGATCGTTCCGAGCCAAGGATCGCTTGGCGCGAGTGGAGATCTAGCTCCTCTGGCGCACATGGTCTTGCCCTTGATTGGCGAAGGCGAGGTGACGGTTGATGGTGTCGCGGTGGCAGCTGCAGATGTTTTGGCAGCCAAAGGATGGTTGCCTTTAAAACTTGGTGCAAAGGAAGGTTTGGCATTGATCAACGGAACGCAATTGATGCTGGGGTATGGTGTCATGGCCATCAGGCGGATGGAGCGTATCGCCCAGTGGGCAGACGCTTTATGCGCGTGGTCGCTAGAGGCTTGGATGGGTCGATCGGAACCATTTGAAGCATGCATTCACCAGGTGCGCAACCAAGTGGGAGCGGAAACTGTCGCCGGCAATGTGCGTGAGTGGTTGCATGGCAGTGAATGGCAAAAGAAACCGAGGCAACAAGTGCAGGATCCCTATTCCTTTCGTTGCACACCGCAGGTGCACGGAGCTTCTCGAAATTCACTTATCGCGGCCAGAGCAGTTTTTGAAAATGAGGTGAATGCCGTTACAGACAATCCTTTGATTTTTCCTGATTTGGATCAGATTTTGAGTGGAGGAAACTTTCACGGGCAGCCTCTAGCGCTGCATCTCGATGCTTTGGCCTTGGCGGCGCACGAATGGGGTAGCATCTCCGAACGTCGCACGTTTAAATTGCTCTCAGGAAAGCATGGGTTACCTGCTTTTCTATCGTCTAACCCAGGCCTTAATAGTGGATTGATGATTGCACAATACACCTCAGCATCGCTGGTTTCACAAAACAAGCAACTCTGTACACCGAGCTCTGCAGACACCATCGACAGTAGCAATGGACAAGAAGATCATGTGAGCATGGGAGCCAATGGTGCATTAAAGTTGTGGAAAGTTTTAGATAACGTGGAACAAGTTCTGGCGGTAGAATGCCTCACTGCTGCGCAAGCGGTTAGTTTGCGCAATGAATCAGGTATGGCCCCACGTTTACTCAAGCTGCAAGCTGCTTTTCGAAATGTTGTCCCATTCTCAGGTACTGATGTATTTCTGCAGCCGCAGATGCTCGCAGCACGCGAATGGATGTTTTCACAGGATTTGGATGCTTGAGAGCAACTGTGCGAAGTGACCAACCTATCTTCGAATCGTGATACAACTCCAAGGCATCCGAAAATCGTACCAAATGGGCAGTCAGTCCATGGAAGTGCTCAAGGGCATTGATTGTGAAGTGTCAGAAGGAGAATTGGTTGCGATCATGGGGTCGAGTGGATCGGGTAAGTCGACTCTTCTGAATGTTTTGGGACTTCTAGACGATTCAGATGGCGGATCATATTTGTTAGATGGACAGAAGATGGACGGCTTAACTGAGCGCATGGCTGCCCGCTATCGCAGTCAATTTCTGGGATTCGTTTTTCAAAGTTTCAATTTGATTTCGTTCAAAACAGCGCTTGAAAATGTTGCCCTTCCGCTCTATTACCAAAAAGTTCCTCGGAAGGAACGGCAACAAAAAGCGATGGAGTATTTGGCGCGAGTCGGGCTTGAAGAATGGGCGAATCACTTGCCCAACCAAATGAGTGGAGGGCAAAAGCAACGCGTAGCGATTGCACGGGCATTGGTTGCTAAACCCCGGCTGATCCTAGCGGACGAGCCTACGGGTGCATTGGATTCTGTTACGTCCAATGAGGTTATGGAGCTTTTGCGTGAAATCAACCGTGACGGCATTACAATCGTTATTGTCACCCATGAGAATGAAATTGCGGCCCAATGCAATCGAATCATTCGGCTCAAAGATGGATTGATTGATCATTCGAAATCATCCGATTTTGTTTGATCGTGACGCTTGGCTGGAAATTGCCAATACCGTTCTGAGCAACCCGCTGCGCACAGGACTTACGGGATTAAGTATCGCGCTTGGAATTTTTATTTTGGTCGTGATGCAAGGCCTTGGAACAGGCCTAGAAAATGGTGTGCAAGCAGCATTTGGCGATCGCTCCTCAAATATGATTGAAATCAGGACGGGGCGCGCACAATTGGCTTACCGGGGCCGCAAGCCCAATCGAATTGTACAATTGCACAATGCTGATGAAGTCGCCTTGAAGGAACAGCTGGATACCATTCCTGCTTGGTCACGATTGCTTTTCCGTTGGGGGAGTACCGTTCAATATAGAAATGAACAAGGGTCTTATGGATTGCGTGGGGTGGATCCCGATCAAAAGGACATTGCTGCAGTCAATGTTACTGCAGGACGGTTCATCAATGCGCGTGATTTATCTGAGAATAGGAAGGTAGCGGTGATTGGCGGTCAATTGCTTCGTGATCTTTTCGCCCGTGGCACGAAACCTGCAGATGCCGTCGGTGCTTTTGTAATGATTCGAGGAATCAAATTTGCTGTTGTAGGCACTTTTGATCAAGCTGGTTCACGATGGGAAAACCGCAGTGTTTATGTGCCTTTTACGACGGCGCAACGGTTGTTTCAGAATTCAGATATCATTACGAAATTATCTATGGGAACTGGGGCCGCTGGCATTGAAGAAACCCGCGCCACTTCGACGGGTATGCTGTCTTGGTTGCAGAATCGGCTTGCTGTTCATCCGGACGATTCGGAGGGTGTTTGGGTGGGAAATCGAAATGAGGATGCAGAAATATTTCGATCCATTTTTCAGGGAATCAATTTGTTTGTGTGGTTTGTGGGATTGATGACCTTGTTGGCCGGGGCAATGGGTGTTGCAAACATCATGGCGATCGTGGTCAGGGAGCGCACCAAGGAGATTGGAGTTCGAATGGCGTTGGGTGCTACCAGTTCCAGTATTGTGGGGCAAATCGTTCACGAATCTGTGGTTCTGATGTTGATTTCAGGTTGCATGGGATTGGTTGCTGGAGTTTGGACATTGCAATCTCTCGCACCATTTGCAGACCACGAATTTTTCTCAAACCCACGTGTGGATTTTTCTTCTGCGATTTTGGCATTGGGCATTTTGGTGTTCGTTGGAGTTATCAGTGCTCTTGGTCCCGCGACCCGAGCCGTTTCCATTCGCCCTGTAGAAGCATTGCGCGATGAATAAAAAACTCAAACGCTTAGTGGACCGCGATCACTTTTTGGAATTGATTCAAATCCTTATCCAACGCCCATTGCGCACTGGGCTCAGCGGACTTGGTGTCGGGTGGGGATTGTTCATGATCATCATCACGATCGGTTCTGCGAATGGTTTAGAGAATGGAGTTTCCCAAGATTTAAGTGACTCTGCCAAGAACAGTATGTTCCTGTGGACTCAATCGACAAGTTTGCCTTACAAAGGATTCAAGCGCGGCAGAAATGTCGATTTGAACCTTTCTGATGTCGAATACCTGAAGGCAAATAGTCAAACCTTAGTCGCCATTGCCCCTCAGAATGAGTTGGGTGGGTGGCGTGGTTCGAACAATGTTACGCGCGGAATAAAGACAGGAGCTTTCACCGTGTTTGGGGAATATCCTGAACAGCGACTGATTGAAGCGAAACCCATTGTTACCGGTCGTCATATCAACAATCAGGACATTGCTGAGCGCCGGAAGATTGCTGTCATTGGAAAACGTGTGCGAGACATTTTATTTTCGAGCGATGAGGACCCCATTGGTGGCAGTATCCGTATCAACGGTGTAAACTTTGTGGTGGTTGGCGTATTTGGGTCGCTTCGGACAGGGGAAGATGCCGAAGAGGATTTGCAGAGTGTTTTGATTCCTTTTTCGACTTTCAATCAATCCTTTAATTATGGCGATGAAGTCAGTTGGTTGTGCCTGTTATTTGACGAAAATGTTCACGCAGATTCTGCCGCGAGCGAAGTGATGTCTGTGCTGAAATCTCGATTGTCCATTCATCCAGATGATGATCGAGCCTTTGGTCATTGGACGGTAGCGGAGGAATACGAGCAAATACAATCTGTATTTGGAGCCATTCGTTGGGTGAGCATTGTATTTGGAGGTTTGGCGCTTTTGGCTGGTATAATTGGTATCATGAACATCATGCTCATCACGGTTCGCGAACGTACCAATGAATTGGGGGTGCGTCGCGCCTTGGGGGCATCTCCTGGAATGATTGTGCGCCAAATCATGGGGGAGACGCTATTCTTGACTTCACTTTTTGGTGTGATAGGAGCGGTGCTAGGTGTGGCCACCATTGAAGGCATCGACGCGCTTCTTCAGTCCACGCCGAGTATGGATGGAGGGAGTTTTCGTAATCCCGAAGTTTCTGTAGATATTGTAATTAAATCATTGGTGATTATGGTCTTTATGGGGGCTATTGCTGGTATCTTACCTGCACTTCGCGCGGTATCCATTCGACCTGTTGAAGCCATTCGAACGGAATAAATCATGAAAAAAGGAAGGGTCATTGCTTTGTTGGTTTTCATTGTTTTGGTGCTAGGTGCATCTGGCTATACGCTGAATCATCTTTTTCAACAGGAAAAGCAGGCAGAAGCGGAGTTTCGCACAGAGCAGCCTCGTGTGGGAGATATTGTGATTAAAACAGTTGCAGCGGGCTCCATCCAACCTAGGCAAGAGATTTTGATCAAGCCTCAAATTTCTGGCATTGTTCGAAAAGTTTTGGTTGAGGCTGGTGACCAAGTGAGCGCCGGAGAAGTCATTGCTGAAGTTACAGTGGTTCCTGACATGGGAGCGCTGAGTAGCGCGGAAACTCGATTGCAGCGTGCACGGATAAGCTTTGAAGACGCTCAGATGAGTGCGAATCGAAATCGTTCGCTGCTCGAGCAAGGAATCATTGCGGCGGCAGACTACCAAGTCTTTGACATTGCATTGAAACAAGCGCAAGAAGAGATCTATGCTGCTGAAGACAACTTGAAGATTATTCAGGATGGTGTTGCTGCGCGCAGTGGTCGGACGTCCAACACCATGATTGCAGCAACCATTGATGGAATGGTGCTAGATGTTCCAGTGAAAAAAGGAAACAGCGTGATTGAGGCCAATAATTTCAACGAGGGAACCACTGTTGCGGCAGTTGCGGACATGAAAGACCTCGTTTTCTTTGGTAAGATTGATGAAAGCGAGGTCGAGAAGTTGTCGGTTGGTATGGACATTCAATTGACCATTGGTGCCATCGAAGGATTATCCATTCCGGCTTCTTTAGAATATATTTCACCGAAAGGTTTGGAAGAGGCAGGAGCTATTCAATTTGAAATCAAGGCAGCTGTGCAGTTAGCCGAAGATCAATTCTTGAGAGCTGGATATTCCGCGAATGCCAATGTTGTTTTGGATGAACGACGCGAGGTACTGGTGATTTCAGAATCACTGGTGCAATACGACGGGCTCTCGGCATTTGTGGATGTGCAAGTGGCCGATGGTGTCTTCGAACGCCGTGATGTGGAGCTCGGATTGTCCGATGGTATTACAGTAGAGTTGCTTTCTGGTGTCGAAGAAGATGCAGCCATCAAGGTTTGGAATCAGCCTCAGTACCGATGAATCAATGCTACAACGTAATTCTCGATTAGGTTACAGCCGCTTTCCGGACAATTCGACGCATAAGGTTGGGAGCGAATCGATTGAGGTAAGCTCCGACGATTTCAAATCTTCCAATCAAAACCTGCGGCTTTCTGCGTTCTACGGCACGTATCATTTGCGCAGCACATTGCTCTGGACTTAATCCTTGACCTGTTTTGGCATCCATTGTGCCTTGATTGCTGCCGTCACCGACCACTGCATTGAGTGAAATAGAGGTGTGAATGAAACCGGGGCAGACCATGGTTACGCCGATTCCGTCCTCGTGGTGTTCTGCCCTCAGAGCTTCAAAGAATCCATGCAAAGCATGTTTTGCAGCGCAATATCCAGATCTCAAAGGGGAGGAGAAAAGCCCCATCAAGCTAGTGATGACCGCAAATTGTCCTTTCTTTCGTTCCACGAAATGGGGCAACAATGCCTTTGTCAAGGCAACCGTTCCGAAGTAATCGATTTCCATGACCCTGCGATCCACTTCCAATGCTGTTTCGATGGCAAGGGATCGCTGACTGATGCCTCCGCAATGCACCATGACGTCCACGTGGCCTTTCCAGGCAATGGCACGAGAGGCATGGTCTGACATCGTATCAGCTTGACTCAAGTCAAGAGGCAGAACTAGGCTGCGCTTTTGCGCATCGTCATTCCAACCCGAAACGATTTTATCCAACTCTGTTCTGCGGCGACTTGATAGGATGACAAAAGCGCCTTTTTTTGACCATGCATTCGCAGCAGCTAAACCGATTCCACTGCTCGCTCCAGTAATCCAAACGCATTGTTGATTCCAGTTCATGGCTTGGCTTGGGCGCTGTGATTAGATGTCGATGTTGGCGTACTTGGCATTTTCTTCGATGAATGCTCTTCGAGGAGGAACCTCGTCACCCATCAACATGGAGAAGACATGGTCACACGCTGCAGCATTTTCAATCGTTACCTGACGCAATGTGCGGTTTTCAGGATTCAACGTGGTATCCCAAAGTTGTTCTGCATTCATCTCACCCAAGCCTTTGTAGCGTTGCACTCCGACCTTTGTCTCGCTTCCGGCACCACCCTTGAATTGCTCAATGAAACGATCTCGCTCATCATCGTTCCAGGCATAGACCTGACGAGACCCTTTCTTGACCAAATAGAGGGGGGGTGTAGCGATGTATACATAGCCGCTTTCAATTAATTCCTTCATATGGCGGAAGAAGAAAGTCAAGATCAACGTTTCGATGTGGCTTCCATCGACATCGGCATCACACATGATGACAACCTTGTGATAACGCAGTTTGGTCATATTCAGTGCCCGCTCATCTTCTTCTGTTCCAAGGGTCACGCCTAATGCAGTGTAAATGTTTTTGATTTCCTCGTTTTCAAAAATCTTGTGCTGCATGGCCTTTTCAACATTCAAGATTTTACCCCTGAGCGGCATAATGGCCTGTGTCGCACGGTCTCTACCTTGTTTGGCTGTGCCACCTGCCGAATCGCCCTCCACCAAGAATAATTCGCAAATTGCTGGATCTTTTTCAGCGCAGTCTGCCAGTTTTCCGGGCAGTCCCGAGCCACTCATTACAGTCTTTCGTTGAACCATCTCGCGGGCCTTGCGCGCCGCGTGTCGGGCTTGAGCTGCGAGAATAACCTTATTTACGATGGTCTTGGCTTCTCCAGGGTGTTCTTCGAGGTATGTTTCGAGCATATCCGAAACGGCTTGGCTCACAGGTGCGCTTACTTCAGCGTTTCCGAGTTTTGTCTTCGTTTGGCCTTGGAATTGAGGCTCAGCTACCTTTACGCTCACAACAGCGGTGAGTCCTTCGCGAAAGTCGTCAGCTGAGATGTCAAATTTCAATTTGTCCAGCATGCCGCTGGACTCAGCATATTTTTTGAGTGTCAACGTCAAGCCTCGACGGAATCCAGTCAGGTGCGTTCCTCCCTCATACGTATTGATGTTATTGACGTAGGAGAATAGATTTTCTGAAAACGACGTATTGTACGTCATCGCAACCTCTACAGGAACTCCATTTCGTTCACCGTTTACATGGATAACTTCTGAGATTAGCGCTTCTCGGTTTGAATCGAGGTAGGAAACAAAATCCTTGAGTCCGGCGTCAGAGTGGAAAGTCTCATTGAGGAATCCTTCTTCGTTGCCCTCTTCATCGTAGACCTTTTCACGCTCGTCAACAAGCGTAATTGTGAGACCCTGATTCAAAAATGCCAGCTCTCGCATGCGATTGGCAAGCGTTTCGTATGTGTAGACAAGAATCTCAAATATTTCCTCATCCGGCTGAAACGTAACGATGGTACCGTTGCGGTCGGAGCTGCCTGTCTCTCGAACGGCATATGATTCCTTGCCTCTGCTGTATTCCTGTTCATATGATTTGCCATTGCGATGCACTTCTGCTTTCAAATGGCTCGAAAGTGCATTGACACATGAAACACCAACACCGTGGAGTCCACCCGATACCTTGTAGCTGTCCTTATCGAATTTACCACCCGCACCAATTTTTGTCATGACGACTTGCAACGCTGAAACCCCTTCTTTTTCGTGGATGTCGACTGGGATTCCACGTCCGTTGTCTTCAACGCGGATTCCGTTTTCTGGCGTGATGGTCACGTGAATCGTGTCGCAATGACCAGCAAGAGCTTCATCAATGGAGTTGTCAACGACCTCATAGACAAGGTGGTGCAAGCCGCGAACGCCCACATCACCAATGTACATCGATGGACGCATTCGAACGTGTTCCATCCCTTCGAGCGCTTGGATATTGCTCGCATCGTAGTTCCCGAGTTCAGGGGTGGAGGCTCCTTGTTTTCCTTCTTCCTCGTTCAGATTATCTTCTGCCATGGTTTCCGTCGTTAAATTTTGGTTCGAATACTCGGTTCGATTTAGAATTTAAAAATAGCACGGAACGCCCGCTAATGCTCGTTTTGTAGTGACTTTTTGAGTGTCAGTTTTCCACAAAAAATTCAGGGTTGCTCACATAATGTCATACGCTTAAAATGCGTAGCTAGCGCCCATTTGGAACCGAAGTCCTTGGCTATCGTATCCCGTCAGGAATGGATTGGCTTGATTCAATGCATTGTTCAACTTTAACCAGCCACTGAGCCTGGCATTGTAGAGGTACTCGGCTTGAATGTTGAGCATGGAAATGTTATTCATTGGACGCGCTGTTCCAATGGCATCGCCGTTTGATTGCACGACTATGGTCGTCCCGGTTACAGTTGGATTGTTGGTGGCTAGGCCTTCTCTGCCTGTTTGAATCATGAGATCAGCCTTCAACCGCAATTTGCTTTTAATCGTGTGCTGTACGGCGGCTTCCAATTCTAGCCGGGGCAAAAACCAAGCCTCAGGATTATTTGTTAGGCTATCGCGGATGCGATAATTGTGCTGAGCAATGTGACCAAGAAGCTCCGTGGATGTTCCCAGCTTCCAAGCGACATCGCCACGCAATGAAGCGATGTTCATATCCTGGTAGAATGGCACAAATGATTGACCTGCGCCATCTGCGTTTTGTTGCACCCAGAAGAGATGTTGATCGTTTCGTCTAAACTCAGCATTGACATTAAAAGTGAAGCTACGTGTAACGGATCCTTTCATTCCTGCTGAGGCATGGATTGTTTCGTAGGTGTTGTGCCATGTTTTGCTGCTGTTCATTGCGGAGGTCAGTGGCAAAGTCATGAAAGGATTGCGACGCAATGCCGTTTGGTATCGGTTTTGACGGACTCCACCGTCGATGCGTATGTATGGTATGAACAAGTCTCGCAATAGACTCAAAGAGGCTTCTAATTCGGGTGCAAATAGAAAGGGTTTTTTCCCTTGTGCGTCAATCCAGAGTCCACAGCCAATGGAAGTTTTAATGGGACCGAAATACGTGCGAATTTGGGGGTGCAGGTCGAACACCGCCTGTCGTTCGTTTTCTGCTGGCAGGTCTTCTTCTAGGCGATTCAATCGATCAACATTCACATGGAGCTCAACGCTGAGGGGTATGGTGTCCAACAATCCTGAGAGGCTGGCGGAGAGGTCAAAATTGTGCTCCTGTGCCAGGTGGCTTGACCAGAGATAGTCATGGTTTAAGGTCACGTTGTGTTGCCATCCTGTGCTAAGCGCTGGTTGATTTTTAAGGTGAATTTGATTCGAGATGACTTGGTAGTGATAGGCATCCGTTATTTCGGGAGATAAACTGTCTGCCATTCGTTCCCCGCCATAAAGGCTGATGTTTTCTCTGTCGAATGAGGATGAAAATGTTAGCGCTTGTTTAGACCAGAGTTGACGGTAATATCCATTCAAGTGATTGGAACTAAAAGCTTGTTCAATCATGTCGTCATCGACAAACCCTCCGTCGGTCGATTCGTGTTTGATTTGAACACCCCAAGATTTGCTTCTGGAACGTACATCGGAATAGCTCACATGCAGGAGCGGACTCAGGAAGTTACCCATTCCAGCTTTGACATAGCCTTTGTACAGTCTTGGGAGGGGGTCATTGATTTTCAATCGAATGGGGCCGTTTCGGCTCCACTCCGGTTCGACATTCAGTCGTTTCGGGATCACGGGGTAGCTGAAGCTCGGTTTGGCACTGCCGATGCTAGCTGGTTCTGGCCAATGAAGTTGCTTGTGGGCATCTTGCAAAAGGACTTCACGATCACCGATGAAGGTGACATCCAAGTCCAATGTGTCGTTGAACGCTTGGGTAGCATGGGCATCGTTCAGTCCCATGAAACCAATGACGCTTGCGGCCAAGAAAGAGGTGAGTGAGTTCGTTGTCATGTCAAGGGGCTTCGGGCATTATTTCTTCCGCATGCGTTGTGTCTGCAGGGGCATTGAGCTGCAATGCGTCATTTTCCATTCGTTCAATATCGACCAGTCGCTTCTTGGCTTCGTCACGTATTGCAGAGTCTTCTACAAATTCCAGGATGCTTTCTGCTGTGGTTTTAGCTTGAAACCAGTCTTCCATTCCGATGTAAGCATCGATTAAAAGCAGAAAGGCTTTGTGCTTCCAAATATCGAATGCTGCAAACTTGTCAATGAGTTGAAATATTGCGGTTTCTGTCTGTTGAAAATCTCCAATTCGATAGGGGTAAGTGCAGAGCAAGTATTCGCATTCAGCACCGCGCTTTCCTCCAAAGGATGCAATGTTCATGAGATCTGCACGCGCGGCGTCATAAGCTGCGTTTGAGTAATTGATTTTTCCGTTCCAATAACGTGCGGTACGTCGAATGTCTTCGGGTGTTTGGTTGTCCGAAATCACTTGCTCGGCATATCCTTTTGCCTGCTCAAATTCCTCCAAGGTGAAGTAGCAGCGCATCAGTCCTATGCTCGCTTCGAGTTTGTTGTCTTTCAAAACACTGACCGCCTCGAGCGTTTTGTAATGCGCCAGTGCTGCGGCTACGTCCTCGGCATTCCAAGCAATTGTTGCCGCGCCCAAAGCCGCTGATTCTGTGAAATCACTAATTGGTTGCTCGAGTACATACTCGAAAGCCCGTCGGGCCTCTTCCACATTGTCCAGATCGTAGGCACAATTTCCAAGGAAGAAGTGCGCCTCTGACAGGAATCGACCTCGATCATAATTCCGAATGTATTCTGTCAATCGGAGCATGGCCTTTTCACAATTTCGCTCCAAGGCGAAATTTCGAGCTGCATTGAAAAAACGTTCTTCAATCTCGTTGCCATCTAACCCCACGCCAGAAGGTAAGTTGTCCAAGAGACCGCGGTCAATCAAAATAGGCTCGACAACGTTGAAAGCATCTCCTGCAATAGGGTCTTGCCCGTATTCGCTTCGTACCTGATCCCAAAGGCTCAAAACGTCGTCGGTGCGGTCTTGCTTTACTGCGACCAGACAAAGATCGACGAGCGCATATTTTGTTCGGGGCGAATTCGGGAATTCCAGTCTCAATCGTTCGAGGACATCTTTTGAATCATTCAGCTGGTTCGTCTCTATGTAGGCCCTGCCTAATGCGTAAAGTGCTTCAGGAATGTAACTGGACCTAGGAGCAATGGACACGAGATCCTTCAGCGCCAGGATTTCATCTGCTGTTCGATTCAAAGAGCCAAAGCAATCTGCACGTTGGAATCGGGCATAGTCTTCTAGGTTTTCGCTTGCATTGATTACTTCGCTGTAGTAGCGCGCTGCAGACTCGAAATCTTTGTTGGAGTAGTAGCAGTCGCCAATGCGCAATTTTGTGTCGTTCTTTTTGACAGTTTCGTTTTCACCAACTCGCTTGAGGTAGGAGCGAAAAGCACTCAGTGCGTCCACGTATTTTTTGCGTTTAAAGAGCGCGTATCCCCGAGCGTAAATGCCATCGTTGTAGTGCGGACTTTGATACGCTCCAGGCGATGATTCAAATTGAGCATAATGAGCCGTCGCCTGAGTGTACTTTCTCAACAAATAGCTCAGTTCTCCTTGCCAGAAATAAGACTCTGCTGTCATCAGCGGATCGACAGGATATTCCCGAACTCGCTCAAAATAAGATTGGGCTTCTGCATAAGATCCGCTGCGAAACAGTTCGACCCCGCGGTTATATGAAACGAGCTGGTAGGCCGACTTGACAGGGAGTGTTTTGTCTTTGATGAGTGAAAGAGCAACGAGCGCGCGGTCGTAGTCTTTGGATGACATGTAAACTTCAAGTAAGAAACCATAAGCTTCGTCTCGCCTCTGCGATTGAGGATATTCTCTTAGGTATCGCTCGATGGCTGTGATGGCATCGTCAAACGGATTGTAGGTCAGTTCATAGGCGAGTTTTGCGTAATTGAACAAGGCATCTTCGCTCACTTCTGCATCGAAATCTAGTTCAGATGTTTTTTTGAATGTGGTGCGTGCTTTGTCACGTTCTCCCAAACTCAGGTAGCAATCTGCCATGTGATAAAGGGCAAGTTGTCCCATTTTATCCTTGTCTCGGACAACGATGGTGAAACAGTTCAGTGCCTTGCGATAGGCTTGAGCGCTGTAATACGTGAAGCCCATTTGATAAGAGAATTTCCGTGTGCGATCGCGCCCTCGGCTGAAACGATAGGCTTCTTCGAGATAAGGAAGGGCTTCCTTGAACTGTTTTAGACGGTAAAGTGCATCGCCTACGAGTCGAGAAACGTCTGCCCGTTGTGCCTCACGAATCTCAAAGTTGGGATTGATAACCTTGGGCGCGTAGTCGATTAATGCCTGGTATTGCTCAGTTTCATGGAGGAGTTGAGCGATGTAAATGGGCACAACGTTTTGAAACTTGGCCTCATTTTCGAGGGATTGAAAGCCTTCGAGGGCGACTTGAGGTTGTCCTTTGATGTAAGAAATGTGACTGAAGTAATATTTCGCAGGCATTTGATATTCACCCGAATCTTCACCTCCCTCCATCACAGCGAACAAATCCAATCGGGCTTCATCATAGTCTTCCAATTCAAAGTGGGCATGACCTCTTTTGAATTTTTGTTCGAGCTTTTCGTTGGGTTTCATGCGCAAGGTGTTCAAGCCGTTGTAAACCTCTATGGCATCCTTCCAATCGCGCTTGCGGTAAAGATAATTGGCGAGTTCCCATTGAATCTTCTGTCCCAGCGGGTTCTCAGGGTATTGTGTTAAGAAGACTTCAACGCGTTGTGCGGCATCATTTTGCTGCAATTGAATGGCACAGAAGGCGATGCGATACTGGGCAATTGCACAGCGGGTTCCGTCAAGGTCTGTTTGTTCAGCCAACCATTCTTCGTATCCGAAAAGTGCATTGCTGTACTTCTCATGTTCCCACAAATCGGTCGCATTTTCCCATTGTTCGTCGTCCAACGTCCACGGAGTTGAGTCGAAATCTTGAGCAAGAATGAGCTGATGGGAAGCGAAAAGGAGCGTCCCTGCAAGGAGCAATCGGGTGGTGTAGTGATGCATGAGGTGCGTCGATTGTGTTCATCGAAGTTAGTTTTTGAACCAACTTTTAGGCAGATAGTTTTGCGAAGTTCTCAACGCTTTGGTGTGCCTTTTTCGTCCTTTTGGTTTCACAAAAAAAGCACAATGCTAGTTTGCATCGTCCGCCATCGGAGCTCCTCTTGGATCATCTGCACTTATTACGCCAGCAGCTTCAACGGTTAATTCGAATGCTGGTTCTTTTACGCCGATGATTTCTTCGAATGAGGCGCCTACGTTCCGCAGTAAGTGCTTTTGGAGGTTGATCGAAATGGTGTCATGGATGGCATCGCCGAAAAGGAATGCAACTTTACGATCTACACTGTCTTTGGGGATGAAAAAGGCGTAATCTGTGCTAAAGAGTCGCACGTCATTGTCATCTTCACCTTTTACTGTTATCCAGCATACAATTGCCTTACAACTTTGAATGATTTCATCCACGGAGTGCAAAAAGAGACGATTCGATTCTCATGGTCCGATGGAAGGGGCTGCGTCAGAACTAAGTCGCATTAATTCAAACGAATTTGAAATTCGGTTCTACGGTTGCGTGAACGACCTTCTTCTGTTTCATTCTCATCGATTGGTGCGGATTGCCCTTTTCCTTCGAAGCTGATCCGACTGGCTTTGACACCATTCGATTGGATTGCTTTTGCAACAGACTCTGCTCGTTGTTCTGACAAACTCTGATTTTCTTCGCGCACACCCCGATCATCGGTATGACCAATAACATGCACCCCAATCGCTTCGTTGCGGAGGAGATAGGCGGAGAATTGTTCGAGCATCAATAGGCTCGTTCGATTGATGGAGGAGGAGTTTGATTTAAATTGAATGTCTCCAATTTCGAAACCCTCGCCATTTTCAGCAGCTTCAAGTTCAATCGATGTCTCGGTATTGTTCTCGGGGATGAGGTCACTCTCATGGTCATAAATGACCTGAGCTTCGAAGGCAATGCCATCTGCTTCCGCAATAAGAAGGACGTCTTCTTCGGCTCCCATTTTGACGACTGAAGCAAAGCGACCGTCGTCACTGTTGATCTTCACTTGTTCCACATTTCGGGATTGCGCATACTGAAGATAGAGTTTAGCTCCGTCTGGAATGTTGCCTTCAGCATCACTGACCGTGCCTTTAACGACGAAAACCGGATCTGGTTTGAATTCTTCAGGCACCGGAAACTTCAAGATATCCAATCCTTTGGTTCCTAATCGTCGGCTTGCAAACATGGCTTCCGTTCCATCTGCGCTTACCACCAAGCCATGCTCATCACCATCAGTGTTGACCGGTGACCCCAAATTTTTGGCCTTTCCCCATTCTCCGGTTGAATCTCTTCGGCACATCCAAAGGTCATATCCGCCGCCGCCAGGTTGCCGGTCACTTGCAAAGTATAGGGTGTTGCCGTCGGGATGAAGGAACGGAGATTTGTCGTTTGTGGTTGTGTTGATTGGAGCAGGTAGCAACTCTGGCGCGCTCCATGCCCCCTGGCTGTTCAACGTGCTGACCCAAATATCCATCGTGGCATTGCCAGAAGCATCGGTGATGGACTGAGCGTTAACTGCGCTGAAGAATAATTCTTTCCCATCAGCACTCAACGCCGGCTGAGCCTCCCAACCATCTATCGTATTCAAGGATTTGAGCGGCTTTAGCTCTCCCCAGAAATAGATGTATGAACCATCATCGTTGCGGTCAAGCACTTCATACCTCGCTAGGAATAAGTCAATGTTGTTGGGATAGCCAGCCACTGGATTTTGAGCGGCGATGTACAAATCCAAGTTGTCAACAGAAATGCTCACTCCGCCATAATTCAGACCTTCTTTAAAGGGATATTCCAGAGCAAGTCCTTTCTGAAATGTTGCTCCTTGGGCACGTTCACTCAGCATGAAGGTTTCCACTTCTCGGGAGATCACGTCACCTTTGGCTTTGAATGACCCTTTTCGTGTGAAAAAAAGCAGGGTGCCATCGGGAGATAAGGCGGGCAAGTATTCATCAGAAGATTCGCTGATTGTGGGGATTGGGGACGGCGTGAAGGCATCTTGATTTTTCCAAAAAGCGAGGAGGAAGTCGATGGTTGGCAGGACTTCGATCACTTCATCTGCATGCTGTTCATATCGTTTTCCAAGCGCGGATTCAGGTTCCGAGGGAAAGTTCAGGAATGATTCAAAATACTCGAGGGCCTGGGCATAACGTCCATCAGCATATGCCATTGCTCCTAGCATGTATGTTGCATCCGCATTGTAGAATGGACAGATGTCCAGAAGTTGCAGCAGAGGTTCTTCTGCAGACCGAAAACTCCCGCGTGAACGTTTGATTTCATTGAATTCCAGACGCCCCCATTCATAAAGGCATTCCATGCAATTTTCCTCACGATCAAATCCTTCTTGGAGAAATTTGACGCGCTCAGTTCTATCGTATTTGGAACCGTTTTTTCCTTTCTCAAGGAGTTTGGCTGTTTTACCATTCAGGGTCTGATGGCAAGGATTGTCTTCAGATAAGTCCTCTGATTGCGCTGAAAAATCAACCGGAACGAACAAGAGCATCCAAAGGACGGCCAATGTTAGAAGGTGCGAAGAGAGGTTGTGAATCATGGATTTGTTTGCACCTATTTGGTTGGATGCAATTCGCCTTCAGAAGCGGCAATCATGGATGATACGGCACCATCACCAGTCACATTGACCACTGTTCTGCACATGTCTAGAATTCGGTCAACGGGAAAAATCAGCGCAATCCATGCAGGGTTCAGCCCAACGCTTTCGAGCACAATGATCATGAGGACGAGCCCAGCAGAGGGAACAGCTGCAGCCCCTATTGATGCGAGTGTTGCCGTGAGAACAATAACAGCTTGCTGCGACCAAGCGAGGTCAACCATGTGGAATTGAGCCAAAGCGACAACGGCAATGGCTTGGTACATGCTTGTTCCGTCCATATTTACCGTGGCGCCGATGGGGAGTACGAAAGAGGATGTTCTTGAATTGACACCCAGGTTCTCATTGACGGATTTCATGGTCACGGGCAGGGTTGCCACCGAGCTGGATGTCGAAAAAGCTGTCAATTGAGCGTCACGCATTCCTGCGGAGAAACTTTTCCAGCTAAGTTTTTTTACGGTCAGACTGACGAGCAGCGGATAGAATACGAAAACCATGATGGCGAGGCCGAGCACTACAACCAGACTATAACGTAGCAGAAAACTCAACAATTGCTGGAGCATTTCAGGTTCTGTTCCGGCGGCTTTGACCACTTGACCAGCCATAAGGGCAAAAACGAAAAAGGGCATGGCGCGCATGACCACCCAAACCATCTGAATGAATACCTCATTCAGCGAATCGACCGCTCGAACCAGTGGTGATTTCTTTTCCTCAGGAAGCCCAACAATGACAATGCCGAAAAAGATGGCGAAGAAGATGATTTGCAGCATTTTCATATCGACCAGCGATCCGAAAATATTTTTGGGAACGACATCAACAAGCGGCTGAAGGGGGCCGCTGTTTTTGGTGTTGGTGGCTTTGTTGAGTTTATCATCAACCCAGTCGTTGTTCTTGGCTTCTTCTGCCGCGATGCTCCGAACCAATTCTTTTCGTTTGGGATCCGATGATAATTTGATGTCATCCAAGGTTTGAATGCCATTGGCATCTCTCCATAATTCATACCGAATGCGATTGGATTCGAGTAAATCTGGATGCGCTCCGCTTCCGGGTGAAAAGAGATTGACCAAAGCCAAACCAATGAGCACAGCAGCCATGGTTGTGATGACATACGTGACCAAGGTTTTAAGGCCAAGTCTGCCGAGTTTTTGAATGTTTCCGAGGCTAGTCACTCCGCTGATGATGCTAAAGAGCACAAGTGGAACGGCGATGAGCTTGAGAAGATTTATGAATATGTCGCCAAACGGCTGGATATAGCTGAGGGTAAAGTTATTCCAACCTAAGGTCACGCTGAGCCAGGCGTATGCGACGCCGAGGATGAGACCGATGATAACTTGCCAGTGGAGAGCCAATTTCGTCATGCCACGAATTTACTCCCATTGCGGTAAGTTTTGGACGAATCAGGAGAGCCGAACAGTGCGGTTTTTCAACCACGCATCAACCAATACTAACATTGCCATTGCTTCGACAAGCGGTACCGCACGCGGAAGGACGCATGGATCGTGTCGACCTTTTCCGACGACTTCAACGGCATTGCCCTCCTGATCTATGGATGGTTGAGGATGCATGACTGTCGACACGGGCTTGAAGGCGATCCGAAGGACGATGTCCTCTCCGTTTGAAATTCCGCCCTGGATTCCTCCGCTGTGGTTGGTCTGCGTGTGTGCTTTTTTGTCGTCTTGCTGAACCCAGATGTCGTTGTGCTTCGTTCCTACCATGTGTGATCCTTCGATGCCGCTTCCAATCTCCATGGCCTTGACGGCAGGAAGACTCCACATAGCATGCGCCAAAACCGCCTGCAATTTGTCAAATACGGGCTCGCCCCAGCCCGCTGGTACGCCACTGAGAACAGCTACAACGCTTCCGCCTAACGTATCTCCTTGGGTCCGCACTTCGAGGATGCGCTTTTCCATGGCTTGTGCAACGTGCATGTCAGGACATCGAACGGAAGCTTGATCCACGATACTTCTCGGATAAAATTGAGGTGCACCTTTCATTGCAATGTTTTGCACGCGATCGACGTAGGCACATGCTCGGATGCCTTCTGTGGCGAGAAGTTGACGAGCAATTCCGCCCGCCACGACGCGGCAGGCGGTTTCCCTCGCAGAAGATCTTCCACCACCACGGTGGTCTCGAAATCCATATTTCGCATCATATGTATAGTCTGCATGTGATGGTCGGTAGGCTGATTTTAAGTGGTCGTAATCTGTCGATTTTGAATCCGAATTTTGAATCTGAAACCCGATGGGAGTCCCCGTTGTTCTGCCTTCGAAGATGCCGCTCAGCCATTCGACACGATCAGTTTCTTTTCGGCTTGTAGTCAGTTGGGATTGCCCTGGCTTTCTACGATCCAATTCGGACTGAATGGCATCAAAATCAATTTCCAACCCTGCTGGGCAACCGTCGATGATTCCACCGATGGCAGAACCGTGTGACTCTCCGAAGGTGGTAAGTCGAAAAATTGTACCAAATGAGTTTCCGGCCATGAGGTAAAGTTACGATACCCGTCTTGCGATTGCTACCTTGCGTCCATGCGCATGTTATGGAAGAACATCAAAGGCCTTGTCGGAGCTTATGAGCTACCGCCGACTTATCTGAGCGGAAAGGAGATGCGAAATTTCGCCTTCATTGAGAATGCTTGGTTGGCCATAGACAATGGTAACGTGGTCGATTTTGGTGCCATGTCCGATTTTCCTGGAATCACCGACTGGTCGGGGTTGGACGTGGTTGACTGCAGTGGGCGCTTCGTGTTGCCAGCTTGGTGCGATAGTCATACTCATTTGGTGCATGCCGCGCCACGTGGGCGTGAGTTTTTGGCTCGATTGGAGGGAAAGAGCTACCAAGAGATTGCGGCCGCTGGTGGTGGTATTTTAAATTCTGCAAAGGCCTTACAACAAATGACTGAGGAGCAGTTGCTTGGCGATGCTCGTGTGCGACTAAATCAGGTCATTCAGTCGGGTACAGGTGCAATCGAAATCAAAAGCGGTTACGGCTTAACGGCTGAATCGGAGTTGAAAATGCTGCGCGTGATCTCTGCTTTAAAGAAAGAGTTTAACATTCCCATTCGGGCGACGTTTTTAGCTTGTCATGCTGTTCCGGAAGGGGATTGGACAGCTGAAAGTTGGACAGATCATGTCATTCGTGAACTTCTGCCGGAAGTTGCAAAATTAAATTTAGCAGACTACGTAGATGCGTTTTGTGAGAAAGGATATTTTGGAGTAGAAAACGTTGAGGCCCTGTTGAAAGCCGCGAATCAGTTGAGCCTATCCGGTAAAGTCCACGTGAATCAATTCAATGCGATCGGAGGTGTTCAAATGGGAATTGAACATGGAGTGCGTTCGTTGGACCACCTAGAAGAGTTATGTGCGGAAGATCTGGAAGCATTATCGGAAAATGCCCGCTCCGCTGAATCGCCTGTTTTCGCCTGTGCGCTCCCGGGTTGTTCATATTTTTTAAGCATTCCATACAGCCCAGTTCGGAAATTGATGGATGCTGATGTACCTGTTGCCTTGGCGACTGACTTTAACCCGGGTTCCGCGCCTTCTGGAAACATGGGTCGGGTCGTGCAAATGGGTATGGTAAAAATGAAAATGCATCCGCTTGAGGCAATTGCCGCTGCAACAATCAATGGGGCTGCAGCGATGGGCCTTCAGCACGCTGCGGGCACAATCGTACCTGGTCGTTCGGCCAATTTGATTGTGACGAAGCCTATGGATGGATTGGAAACCATGGGGTATGCTTTTGGTGAAGAATTGGTTGAAAAAGTCTTCATTGGTGGACTGGAACAATAACGCAAAGCGGCTGAAGTCAGCATACTTTAGGGCTTTGATTTGAATGGTTAAATAAATTTGAACATGCAACAAAGACTGGTAGAATGTGTGCCCAATATTTCCGAAGGACGGAGAAGTGATGTCATTGAGGCGGTTGCGTCAGTGGTGAATCAGGTGGAGGGAGTGAAGCTGCTAGATGTGGACCCCGGCAAATCAACAAATCGCACGGTGATCACTTTTGTTGGACCACCAGAAACTGTCGGTGAAGCTGCGTTTCAATTGATCAAAAAAGCAGCAGAGTTGATTGATATGCGCAATCATAGAGGAGAACATCCGCGGATGGGAGCGACAGATGTTTGTCCCTTTGTGCCAGTGAGTGGGGTAAGCATGGAGGAGTGCGTAGAAATTGCGCGACAATTGGCACAACGTGTTGGCGATGAACTCGGAATTCCAGGCTATCTATATGAGTCGGCGGCACTGACCGCAGAGCGTCAGAATTTGGCGAACTGTCGCAAAGGCCAATACGAAGGATTGGCTAAATTGCAAACCCTTGCGGGTAAACCGGATTTCGGACCTGCTTTGTGGAACGAACAGACTCAGCGTTCAGGTGCCACTGCCATTGGTGCACGAGACTTCCTCATCGCTTATAACATCAATTTAAATACCACGAGTTCCCGACGTGCGAACGCGATTGCCTTTGACATCCGTGAATCAGGTCGCGTGAAAAGAGAAGGAGGGCCTGGTAGTCCAGTTTTGACGGATTCCAACGGAGAACCACTTCGCCAATCGGGAACATTGAAAGCCGTGAAAGGCATTGGCTGGTACATTGAAGAATACG
>DCPZ01000098.1:42178-42382 GCA_002323795.1 Flavobacteriales bacterium UBA1531
TTGGCTGGTACATTGAAGAATACGGTGTGGCGCAGCTTTCATTGAATCTGACGAACATTCGTACGACGCCTGTGCACGTGGCGTTTGACGAGGCTTGTGCGCGAGCTCAGGACCGTGGCATTCGCGTCACCGGGTCTGAATTGGTCGGATTGCTTCCGTTGCGCGTTTTGACTGAGGCAGCAGATTATTTCCTCAAAAAGCAGC
>DCPZ01000105.1:0-262 GCA_002323795.1 Flavobacteriales bacterium UBA1531
ATTACGGACGGTCAGATTTTCTTGGAATCAAACCTGTTCCTAAGTGGAATCCGACCGGCGATTAATGTTGGAATCTCGGTTAGCCGCGTGGGAGGTAATGCCCAAATAAAATCCATGAAAAAAGTCTCAGGAACATTGAAGCTTGATCAAGCTCAGTATCGTGAGCTTGAGGCGTTTGCCAAATTCGGCTCGGACCTGGACGAGGCGACAAAGGCTGTTTTGGATAAAGGAGAGCGAAACGTGGAGATTTTGAAGCAAAATC
>DCPZ01000105.1:560-712 GCA_002323795.1 Flavobacteriales bacterium UBA1531
AACGTGGAGATTTTGAAGCAAAATCTGAATAGTCCAATGCGCGTCGAGGATCAGATTGCAATCATCTATTGTGGTGTTGAAGGACTGCTCAAGGATGTTCCCGTGAACCGTGTTCAAGAGTTTGAAGTTGCGTACATTGATTACCTGCGTAA
>DCPZ01000105.1:1034-1167 GCA_002323795.1 Flavobacteriales bacterium UBA1531
AAGCACGCAGACACGATGGAGCAACTCAAAAGCGGGAAGTATGGTGACGATCAGAAGCAAGTTCTGACCGCTGCAGCGAAGGAATTGACAGCACAATACGCCTGATCGCATGGCTGGAGGACTCAAAGAGGTA
>DCPZ01000105.1:1543-47550 GCA_002323795.1 Flavobacteriales bacterium UBA1531
GAAAATGGTTGCGGCTGCGAAATTGCGTCGTGCGCAAGACGCAATCACGCGAATGCGTCCTTATGCCGAAAAACTCCAAGCGGTTCTTTCCAATGTAAGCGCATCGCTGGACGCTGGAGAAGGAGTGTTCTCTGAAAAGCGAGAAGTGAAGAGGGTTTTGTATGTCGCCATTACTTCAAACCGTGGGCTATGTGGAGGCTTCAATAACAACATTGTAAAAGCGATCCGCAACGGAATGAAAGAAACCGATGCGGAGTGCCACGTGTTGCCCTTGGGAAAAAAAGCGAATGACGCATTCAAAAAGGATTCGGGATTGAGTCCAGTAGGGTTTGATGAAGATGCATGGCAGATTTTTGATGATTTGAATTTTGATCGTGCTCAGGTAGTTGCTGAGCATATAATGGCGCAGTTTGAAAGCGGCCAATATGATGAGGTTAAAATCGTTTACAACCGATTCGTGAATGCCGCAGTGCAGGTTGCGACGGTTGAAAATTTCCTGCCCTTGGAACCTCTAGAAGAAGAGAAGGGAACGTCAGCAGATACCGATTCAGACTACATTTTTGAGCCGTCGCAAGCGGAAATTATCGAACGCATCATTCCGAATTCGTTAAAAACTCAGCTGTACAAGGGATTGCTTGATAGCCATGCTTCCGAGCATGGAGCGCGAATGACAGCGATGCACCAGGCTACCGAAAATGCTGGAGAGTTGTTGCGTGACCTGCGTATTTCATACAATAAAGCACGACAAGCCGCGATTACCACGGAAATCCTTGAGATTGTCGCGGGCTCTGAAGCGCTTGGTTCGTAAAGAATCCTTGGCACAACCTTTGCTTTTCGTGGAGTCGATGTAGATTCGGTGAATGGGATTTCAAACCCGTATATTGCTCTCCATGTTGTTGGTCATCGTTTTATCGCTGACCGGTACAATGTTTGTTGCTTGGCAGTTTGCCAGCAATCAAGAAGAGCTTTACAATGCACAGCGTTTGACGCGGAAAGAGTCTGCGGTGCAGCGAAGTCTGGATTATACGCTGAGCCGACTTCCTTATTCGGTTACAACGCGCGAGATTCCACGCATTTTCTCAGACCGAATTTGTGAATTGGCCGATATCCATGGGATGGACATAGCGCTGTATGACCTGGAGGGATCAATGATGACGGAGTCAACGTTGCAAGAGGTCGATGGAGCCAGCGTCCAATTGGACCCAGAGCTATTAGGGTCATTGGACAATTCAACGGCCCGGGTAAAGGGAGTGGATTATGGCCGATACGTGAACGTGTATTGGAGCGTTAAGAATGACCGAGGAGCAGCCATCGGGATTGCAGGTGTCCGGTACCAGAGGCGAACGTTGGAAGAAGGCGATTTTAAGGCGTTTTGGAGCCAATTGGCGCCTTTGTACGTCGCTCTCCTTATCGGTGCCGCTTTGATCGCTGCACTGCTCTCCAGAGGACTGGTTACGAATCTCAGGATGATTCGAGATCGGATGCGTGACCTCGAGCCTGGAAGTGAGCAGGTGCCGATTGAATATCATCGTCAGGATGCAATTGGCGAGTTGGTTATGGAATACAATGCATTGTTGAAGCAGTTGCAGGTTGCTGTTGAGGCACTTGCGAAGCGTGAGCGAGAAGGAGCATGGCGTTTGATGGCGATGCAAGTTGCGCATGAAATTAAGAATCCGTTGACCCCAATTAAGCTAGGGACACAACAATTGCAGCGGGCGTGGAGTGATGATCAACCTGACTTCGACGCACGACTGAAAAGACATTGTGAGGTGGTAATTCAGCAGATCGATGTGCTGACAGAAATTGCCCATGATTTTTCATCGCTTGCAGCAATTGGCCTTGATAAGCTGGAGCCTGTGGACATTTGCGAGGTATTGATGGAGTCAGCTTCCTTGTACCGGTCCGCAAACACATCGATTGATTGGGAATTGAACGGACTAGATGAAAGACACGAGATCCCTGCTACACGTTCACACTTGTTGCGGGTATTCAACAACTTAATATCAAATGCTGTAGATGCTGTCGGACAATCAGAGAATCCGAGCATTGTTTTAACGGTGGTTAAATCGGGGTCCTTGTTGCAAATCGATGTTACAGATAATGGACACGGAATTTCAGCGGATCAGATGGAGCTGATTTTTGAGCCTCGATTCACCACGAAAGGCAGCGGCACAGGACTGGGGCTTACCATCACACAGTCGATTATTGATCAGCTGAACGGAAGATTAGAGGTTGATTCAGATTCCAACGTTGGCACTCGATTCCGAGCGCTTTTCACACAAGACGTTATCGGTCATTGATTGCACGGAATGACAACGGGTCGGCTGGGCGTGGCGTCCAAGTCGAATGGAGCGGTTTGAAGGTTCAACAAGTGAATTCCATCTTGAAGCAATTCAGGCGCGTATATGAACTCTGTGATTGTTGCTTGACGCCTAGGGCTGTCCGGGTAGCGCCAATAAGCGTGATGAGCTGCTAGTGCCCCTCCATCGGACTCCCGATCGACAGAAGGGAGGTCAATCAACCAATGGCTTACATCCATATCCGCTAACCAAGTGGCGACGTCAGAGGTGAAATAGGCAGGGTTGGTGTTGGACCAATTTCGAGAAGTTTTTCCTACGTTGTGGGGCAGCGTTCTAACGATAATCGCAGGAGGCAGTTGATTGGAATCACTCCAATGCTGAGCACAAACCGCCTGCATTTGAGTCAAGCCAATGACTTCATCTCCATTGATGTGTTCGGGTTTAATGCTGACGAGAAGACAAGGTAAAAGGAAAGGAATTGAGATGGCCTCCACAGAGTCTGCTTCCGGTGAAATGTGTCCGAGGCATTCCGTATGAGTGCCGTTTCCATGCGGGTTGAAAGTGACGTTCCTAAAATTTACACTACCACCTTCGGCTACTGATCCGAGAAACCCATTGCTGCGCACCACGTCGACCTTCATATTGTCGACATACCAGGCACTGGCGCCTCCCTGTTCGGCAATGGGAATGCTGAGGTCCACCTCGGGTTCGCCAGAGGCAGTGAATGATTTCCCTCCAAATTCAATGTTCAGTTGCATGTTTTTGGTAGCTAGCGGAGCCGAAAATTAAGCATAAAAAAAGCGGCCCCATGCAGGAGCCGCTTTTCAAAAATAAGTTGATTTGTCGCGATTAGTCGAACAAAAATCCAATTCGCAGAGCACCTTGGAATACGTTTCCAATGGTGGTGTTGCTGATGTGATTCGGGTAATCGTATGGTTCACCGTCTGAATTTTCGAGGTAATCCGTATAAAATCGACCGTTTGCATCGAGTGCATCAAATTCAAGCTGTCCAACGAACTCGCCGGCAACTTCAGCGCCCGCCTCTTCTGTGCTGAACGCTTGGTTGAAGCGAATGTTGAATGCCGTGAGGTTGTCAGTTGTGATGGTGTGGTTTCCGAAAGTTGTTCGTCCGAAACCGAGGCCAGCTTCAAAACCGAGGTAAATGCCATCAGAGAAGTAGTAGTCTGCACCGAAAAGAAAGTTCAAACCGATGGTGTTGTAGCCTTGCTCGTTTCCAACATTCCAAACAACATACTGGTCAAGCTCGAGGGCTTGGGCATCTGTGACGTCCTGCGGTCCCCAGTTCTCGACTGTTTGAGATCGGTTGCCAAGCGTAATTGGCACTTCGATTCCGAAGTAAGGCGACAAATTATCCATACCATCAAAGTGCATTTCATAACCAGGAGCGATACCGATCGCTGAAGACTTGGTGTTGATGTTCAGCTGTGGGCTCACCGGAGAAGTCTCATTCTCTTCGCCGTCTTGATACCAAGCGTGCACGTCGCTGGAATTTGCAATTGAAATCGACAAACGAAAGGCGCGGTTGTCCTCAAGGAAGTTTCGGTACTTGATGGTTGAACCATCGATAGGATTCCCTCCAAATGGAGTAAAGCTCACTTCGATGTTGTGCTCATCACCCATTTGCTTTTGAGCCTGAGTGCCCATTGTGACCAACGCGCTTAGCGCTAGTGTAAACATGAGTTTCTTCATGGTAGTGTGTTGTGTTTCTAGAATTTCAGTTGCAAGAAAGGGAAAAAAGGCGGAACTACGCCCGATTCGTGCGAACTTTCGAACATGAATCCGTTTGAAAAGCCGACGAATCCCTCTCATTGGTTGAAACATTATGATGTGAAACGCTTTGAAAAAAGCGGCCAAAACACCTTGGAGTTGCTGACGCATTACCTCAAACTATCGCATTCGCAAGAATTGGAATTTGTGCTGCCTTCGGATGATCCAAACAGCCGTTTGGAGCTGTGGCGGAAAGAGATGTCGCAGGGATCTGATGAACTCAACGGATTGATTCGCAACGACCTTATGCCTCGTGTTTTGGAACGCTCCAATCACCTTCACGATCCGCGATATGCAGGGCACCAAGTGGCGGTTCCTCTTCCAGAGCTTGCCTGGATCAGTGCCGCATCTGCGTTGATAAACAACGGGATGGCCATCGACGAAATGGGTCCTGCAAGTTCACCCATGGAAGAAGCAGTCATGCGATCGATTGCGCAGTTCATGGGATTGGGTGATGATGCCTCAGGTATTTTGTGCCACGGGGGAACATTAGCCAACCTGACGGCGCTATTGGCAGCACGGCAGTGCCAATCTGAAAGCGACGAATGGAGCAAAGGCACCTCGGAATCTTATGCCGTGTTGGTCAGCGAGCAGGCGCACTATTGTGTGGATCGTGCGGTTCGGGTCATGGGTTGGGGTGAGCAGGGAACGATTCATGTGCCAGTGGACCGTCAGCATCGAATTCGACCAGAGGCTCTTGATGATGCTTTCACCAAAGCAGAGCGCAAAGGATTGAAAGTTTTGAGTGTTGTGGGCAGCGCGTGCACCACATCTTCAGGCGCTTTCGATGATCTCAATGCATTGGCTGATTTTGCTCAATCCAAAGACCTGTGGTTTCATGTTGATGGAGCGCACGCTGCTGCTCAGATTTTTTCGAAGCGACATGCCAATGCTCTTCACGGCTTGCATCGTGCGGATTCGGTGGCAATGGATTTTCACAAGATGCTGGGAGTTCCGGCGCTTTGCACAGGACTTTTTTACCGTCGTTCTCAAGATGCATATTCCGCGTTTTCACAGCGTGCGGATTACTTGTATGAGCAAGGGGAGCAGGACGAATGGTGGAACTTGAGCAAACGTACCTTTGAGTGTACCAAACGCATGTTGAGCGTGGCGGTTTTTGGCATTTGGGAGCAGCATGGACCAAGACTGTGGGAAAGCCTTGTGGATCAACTGGTTGGGAACGCTCAAATATTTGCTGCCAATGTTGAGAAGCGGCCGGGGTGGCAGCTTTTTGGCGCCCCGCAATCCAACATAGTCTGTTTTCGCTCTACGATTTGGGACAACTCGCTTCTAAGAAGGCTGATGTTAGAGCGCGGACCGCATTATATCGTAAAAACGGAGTTCAATGGCGAAACATGGCTGCGCTGTACGTTTCAGAATCCGTTCACAACGGAAGAAATTTCCACGTCGATTTTGACGCGTTTGGAAGCGCTTGGAGCAGAATGGGAGAGCCTCCAAAATAGCGCTCAATAAAGCAGGTGCTGCTTGGTTTTATCGCGCCACCCTGCTTGGTTTTTATATTTCACAAAGAAGATTTTCAAATCGCTTTGATTGGCGTATTCAGCAAAAAATACTTTTTTTTCGGCTTGGTTGACGTATTCTACAAAATACCATAAGCCCTCATTTCCTTTGGCTTGATTGGCATAATCAATCTTGAAGACTTTCAAGTCGCATTGATTTTCATAATCGACGACAAAAACGCTCAGATCAGCTTGGTTACCATATTGCGTTGAGAAGACACTCTGAGCATCGGAAAACGTTGCGGTCAAGCAGAGAATGAAAGCGGTCAATGGTCGCATGGTGAACTTCGTCTTTCTTATTCGACGGTAACGGATTTCGCTAAATTCCTCGGCTGATCCACATTGCACTCGCGAAGAACGGCGATGTGGTAGCTCAATAATTGGAGCGGAATGGTTGTCAGCAATGGCGCTAGCGATTGATCACATTTTGGAATTTCAACGACGAACTCGGCGAGTGATTTGAGGTCGCTATTTCCAGCTGTCACAAGTGCGACAAGTCGACCTCCTCTCGCTTTGACTTCTTGTACGTTGGAGACAACTTTTTCGTAAACATCGTCTGCCGTGGCAACAAAGAATACGGGCATTTCTTCATCGATTAATGCAATAGGCCCATGTTTCATCTCAGCGGAGGGATAACCTTCGGCGTGGATGTAACTGATTTCCTTGAGCTTGAGTGCCCCTTCGAGTGCGACGGGGAAATTCACGCCACGCCCCAAATAAAGAGCGTTTTCATTGCTGCTGAATTTCTCAGCAATGCTGCGGATAGCGCTGTCCTGCTTGAGCAAATGCTGCACTTTTTCAGGAATGGAATTGAGCTCGACGAGCAAACGGCTGAATCTTTTATTGGAAATCTTTTTCTTGCGCTTTCCGACATGCATCGCAATCAAAGTTAATACGGTCAGTTGGGCTGTAAAGGCTTTTGTCGACGCCACTCCTATCTCCGGTCCTGCGTGCGTGTATGCTCCACTGTCGGTTTCCCTTGCGATGGTTGAACCTACAACGTTGCAAATGCCAAAAACATGTGCCCCCTGCTCCTTCGCCAGCCGAATGGCCGCAAGAGTGTCAGCCGTTTCACCGGATTGCGAGATTGCAATAACGACATCATCGGAACGAATGATGGGGTTGCGGTAACGAAACTCTGATGCATATTCCACCTCAACCGGAATCCGCGCGAAATCCTCAAACAAATACTCCGCGACCAAGCCAGCGTGCCAGCTCGTCCCGCAAGCGATGATCAAAATCCGCTGGGCATTTTCCCAACGCTCCCAATGCTCGTCGATTCCGGATAGCTTAATTTCATTTCGCTGCACGCTCATTCGGCCACGAAATGAATCATGAATGGAATTGGGCTGCTCAAAGATTTCTTTGAGCATGAAGTGATCAAAACCACCCTTTTCAATGGCTTCAATTTGCAACTCCAATTCGTGTATTTCTGGAGTAATGGTAACATTGTCCAAATTGCGGATAATCAGCCCATCACCCCGGTGCATGACTGCAACTTCTTCATCATCCAAGTAGATGACGTTTTGCGTGTATTCTACAATTGGTGTGGCATCAGAAGCCACGAAGTATTCATTGTCTTTTCCAACACCAATCACAAGAGGGCTGGACTTCCGTGCAGCGATGAGGAGGTCCGGCTTATTCGAGTCCATAACAACAATCGCGTATGCACCTTCCACTTCGCGCAGTGCAATTTGAACGGCTTCGGGAGTAGCCGTAGACGTTCGGTTTTGAACTTCTTCGATGAGATGGATCAGGACTTCGGTATCTGTATCACTGAGGAAGGCGTGCCCGTTTTTCTCCAAGCCCTTACGCAGAGACTCATAATTCTCGATGATCCCATTGTGGATTATCGACAGTTGCCCGAGCCTAGCTGTGTGCGGGTGAGCGTTGACATCATTTGGCGGCCCGTGAGTCGCCCACCGTGTGTGCCCTATTCCGCTGCTTCCCGAAGTGTCAGAATCGGCCACGTGATCGAGTAAGTCCTGAACTTTCCCTTTTTTCTTAAAAAGGGTGAGTTCATCTTGGTTTTGGTGGATGGCTACTCCAGCGCTGTCGTATCCGCGATACTCTAGGCGCTGCAACCCTTTGATGATGATGGGAAACGCATCTTGATTCCCTAAGTAACCGACAATTCCGCACATGGCCCAGATGATTTATACAAACAAAAATAAGAAAGGAATCACTCACTCCAAGTGACCACGATGCGTGCCTTACGGTTGACTTCCGTTGTGTCATTTTCACTCAATGCTTGAGGGCCATTCAAGCGCACACCTGTGAGCGAAACGCCGCCTCGGGAAGCGACAATGTAAAAGTCTTCACTAGCGAGGGTTTCGTTCAATAGTTGCTGAAAGGTTTGTGAAATATTGAAGCGATATGCTTCTTCGATGGCGTCATAGTTGCCATTGATATTCAACCCGATGGAGTTTTCATCTGGCGTGGGTATGGCGTCGCCATTTTCATTTTCGGTCAGGATGAAAAGATCGTTTGGAATGGGATAACGCGAGTCATTGTTTTCCGAAGCAACAGGCAAGAACAATTCAGCTTTGTGTATCGTGCGGTCTTCATCTCGTTCATCCTCCCAAGCGGACAATCCAGGAAAACGAATACGAGTTTTAAGCCCCGCTCCGGAAAACACCCCCGCAACTTGATTGCCCGCAACTGATTCAATGAATGGTTCATCCAATGCTTGAAAAGGTGGATACCACTGATGTGAGAATAGGTTGTTGCGAATGCACAGTTCACTGATGTTGAATTCGAAAATAGTGGTATCCGTGGTGTTGTGAAAATGGAGCGTCATTTTGCTTGTTCCGCTTCGAATATCAATACCTACGGCGCCACCTCCACCCATTGAAACGTCTGGAACGACTTTAATTCCCGCAAAATATTCATTCCACGATTGGTTGGAATCATAGACTTCAGTGCCAGCGTCGAGCAAACGCTGACCAAAGGCATTGGTCAAATAAATGCGAGCTTGCGGTGCAAGGGTGTCGTCGCCAAAGAATAGTTCTCGACCAGGGTTGAGATCAATGGGCTGATGGGAAGGATCAACGAGTGCTTCGTCGAGGTGCGCGAAGCTTTGATTGGAATAGTAACCGCTGTCAGAACTCAGGGTATCAGCCAATTCAAAGACATGAATGTTTTGAGGGCTTAGTATTCCGTATGCCGCCCCCGTATAACGCAAGGACAAATAAACACTGTCAATTGTTGGGGAATCACCAAAGTCAAAGTCTGGCTCTATGAGGCGCAATTGGGTAACAAACCCTCCTTGGTGCATTCCGAATTTTGGATGCTCGACATTTCCGAGTACCGCAGTGCTTAGCCCTCCAAGTGGACCCCCTCCAGTTTCCAAACTGTCTTCTCGTACTGTCGCTAGATCAATGAGAATGGTGTCGGTTTGTTGCAGAAGCAACAAATCTTCTTGTGCGTAATCAATGCCAACTTCCGTATTGGGGCGCTTACATCCTGCGAGGATGGCTATCCCTCCTATAGTAGCCCAGACTGCCGCGTGCGTTCCGGCGATGAATTTCAACATGCCGCGAAGTTCAACAATTACGAGACAGCCTCAGCCTTTCCCTCCAAAATCGAATCGTAAAAATTGTTTATGTCACCGACATAACCTTCTTCACCGTGGTATTTGAGCATGGGAAGTCCTGTTGCCTTCATTGCTTCAAGCGTGGCATCATTCAAATTTTCTGAGCCAACAATAAGTCCGTCTGCGTGTGCGATGGCGAGGCCATTCAGCGCGTCAAAGCTTGGGTCCGAAATGGGTTCCAAGGATTCGGGAGTCAACCCGTCTCGTTGCATTTTTTCTGCCATGCGCGAATCAAGACTACCCTCAAACCCTTCATCGTAAATGCTGCAGATTACTTTGCTTTCTGCGAAGTAAGGATCCTTGCTGAAGATCTGCTTCAAGTAAAGCGGGGCGATATTTGTCATCCAACCATTGCAGTGAATGATGTCTGGAGCCCAACCGAGCTTTTTGACGGTTTCCAATACACCGCGGATGAAGAAAATGCTGCGTTCGTCATTGTCCTTGAACATCTTCTCTTTGGAGTCGTGCAGAACAGCTTTGCGCTTAAAGTATTCTTCGTTATCAATGAAATAAACCTGCATCCGCGCTGTTGGGATGGATGCGACCTTGATTACCAATGGATGGTCTGTGTCGTCGACATTTAGGTTCATTCCAGAAAGACGAATCACTTCATGCAATTGATGACGGCGCTCGTTGATTTTTCCAAATCGAGGTGTGAAAACACGGATCTCTCTACCTTTTTCATGTACTCCTTGAGGGAGATTTCGGCTTACGGAACTCATTTGTGTCGCTGGCAAAAACGGAACAATATGTTGGGATATGTAGAGGATTCTTGCTTTCTCCATGATGCCGCGAAATAATTTGGTTAAACAGACACTCAAATATACGTATTTTCGCCGGATAATCCAAGTAAATAGGCACTTTTAGCCACTTGAAATGGTAATTATACATGCTGCAGCGGAACTAGCGGATTTTCTAAAAAAAGAAAGACTGACCAGAGGTTTGGTTGGTTTTGTGCCGACCATGGGGGCCTTGCATGAAGGACATGCGTCTTTGATGCAGCAGGCTCGACGAGACACGCAGGTTGTGGTCCTCAGTATTTTTGTGAACCCAAAGCAGTTCAATGAAAACGCGGATTTTGTTAACTACCCTGTTACCAGAGAGGCTGATTTGGAACTCGCTCGCAACGAAGGTGTTGACGTCGTCTTCTTGCCTGACGTATCTGATGTTTATGAAGATTCTTTTCAGACGGAATCTGCAAATTACGGGGATTTAACTGCCGTTTTTGAAGGTGGGAAAAGGCCGGGCCACTTTGACGGCGTGGTTTCAGTGGTTCGCCGGCTTTTTAAAATCGTGCGACCTGACTTGGCTTTTTTTGGAGAGAAGGATTTGCAGCAATTGGCAGTCATTCGTCAATTGAGTAAAATCGAATTTCCGCGGATTCAAGTGATTGGCTGTCCTCTGATTCGAGACGAGGACGGTTTGGCAATGAGCAGCAGAAACGTGCGCATCTCCGCAAGTGATCGCGGGCACGCCTTGAAGCTGCATTCGTCTCTTTTGGATGTGCTAAGGTGCTCGAAAACGCAAGGGGACCTCCATGGTGCCATTGATCGAAACCGAGACCTTTTGAATGAGGATGAGCACATTGAATTGGAATATTTTGCGGCTGTAAATGGTAAGGAATTCAGCATTTTGAAAGGCAGAGAGGTGCCTGAAGAAACGTTTGTTATTGTCGCGGCAGTTGTCGGAGGAGTCCGGCTCATCGATAATTGTCGCTTGGGATGTTCGTAACGTGCAACGTGTTCGCTATCAAAATTGATATTTTCTTCTGAAATTTGCATAAAACATTGCATCATGGGAGCCGTAGGACCAGGTCAAATTATTGTCATTGCACTGATTGTGTTGCTTCTTTTTGGAGGCCGAAAGATTCCAGAACTCATGAAAGGACTGGGAAAGGGAGTGAAAGAGTTCAAGGATGCGACCAACCAGGACGCGGATAAGGACAAGGAAGACAAAGTATAAAGCGCGTGCAGTTTACCAAGGTGGCGTTGCTTGTGGCAGGAGTTGCATCGGTGACGAACGGTGTAAGCCAAGACTCAACTCGTACCACGTGTGATTCATTGTCATCTGAAGACGCGCAATCTTTTAATCAGGAGTTGCCTTACCAGGACACATCGCTTCTGGCACATGAAATGGATTGGCTGGATTGGCTGAGCGCCCACCACTGTTCTTCATCTGACACGGTGCTATTGAACATCCGTGATTACGCAGAAGATGAAGTGCCCACAATAGATACAGCTGAGCTGAAGAGCCGAATGGCCGTACTTAATGCCTCTTCACCTATGGATTTGGATTGGAATCCGGTTGTGCATTCGAGGATTCGGTTTTATGCTAGCAAAAGGAGAAAGCATTTGGGCAAAATGTTGGGACGTGCACCGGCCTATTTTCCCATCTTTGAGCAAGCTCTTGATCGTCATGACTTGCCCATGGAGCTCAAGTATTTGCCGGTGGTTGAAAGCGGATTGAACCCAACAGCCCGGTCACACGCAGGTGCTCGCGGTTTATGGCAATTCATGTATGCGACGGCCAAGTACCAAGGACTGCGCATTGACTCGTACATCGATGAACGCCGGGACCCCTATCGAAGCTCGGAGGCCGCATGCGCATTTTTGTCGAAGTTGTACAAGACTTACGGAGATTGGTTCCTAGCCCTAGCTGCTTACAATGCCGGTCCTGGCAATGTTAATCGTGCCATTCGCAGGAGCGGGGGTAAGCGAAATTTTTGGGAAATCCGATTTTTCTTGCCTCGCGAAACGCGTAATTATGTTCCGGCATTTATGGCTGTGGTCTATTTGATGGAATTCAATGAAGAGCACAACATCTATCCTGTTGATTTCCGCCCTCCTCATGCTCTGCTCGATACCGTTGCGGTAAACGAAGTATTGCGATTTGATCAAATTGCCGAGGCCGTTGGACTGAATCCGTCCGATGTTGCACACCTCAACCCGATGTACCGGTTGGACATCATACCTGCGACAATAGAGCAGTGGCCATTGGTTTTGCCCTCCTCGAAAATCCCGTCGTTTTTGGCGCTTCAAGATAGCGTGTCGAAAATCAAACCTGAGCTGACACCAGACATTGTTTTTGTTCCAGAACCAGTGACCTATCGCGTGAAAAGTGGCGATGTCTTGGGTAAGATTGCAGATCGCTACGGGGTGAGTGTTCGGCAACTCCGTGAATGGAATGAATTATCTGGATCAATGATTCGAATCGGTCAAAAACTATTCATTCATGCCAACCCCAAAAGCTATTAGAGCCCAACTGCTATTCGCTTTGCTATTGATTAGCGGTTGCGGAAGTCAAGAAGGTGCGCGTTACGCGCTTCCCGGAAAAGTAGGTGCATCAGGCGAAATTGTTGTAGTCTGCGAGAGCGCAGTTTGGTCGGGATCCGTAGGGGACACCTTGCGATCAATTTTCGGCAAACCTTTCCCGATTCTTCCGCAGTATGAACCTTGGTTTGATTTGGTTCATTTGACGCCGGAATCGTTTGATCGATTTTGGAAGCCTCACCGCAACATCATTGATCTGGAGGTGGCCGATCGGGTAGACACGCAAACGGCCCACGCTTCTATTTACAGAGAAAAGTATGCCCGCAATCAGATCTACATTGAAGGAGCTGCCCGGACCTCCGATGCCTTGGCTATTTCTCTTGCTGATCGAGGCGATGAGATGCGCAGTGTTTTGCATCGAACGGAAGTCGAACGCTTTGGAAAGCTCATCGCCTTGGATGAAAACGAGGTCATCAAGGCAGAGTTGGTTCATCGGATGCACTTGGAATTAACGGTTCCCCGGGATGCGCGATGGGCGAAGAAAAACGATGAAATAGGCTGGATTGATCGGCAATTGACCCGCATGAAGGGAGGTGACAACCACGATGTGCAACAAGGATTCGTTATCTATCGTGAACCCTACCTTTCCGATCAGCAATTTTCAATTCAGGCGCGATTGGACAAACGAAATACGGTCATGCGAAAGCATTTGCCAGGGCCGACGAAGGGATCGTACATGACCACAGAAATGAGGTATGTTCCGTCGTATGAAGAAGTCGTGTTCAACGGGAAATTTGCCTCTGAACTGCGAGGACTTTGGCGAATTGAAAACGGCTACATGGGCGGTCCTTTTTACAGCCTAACCACGCTAGATGAACGTTCAGGAGAGCTCGTAACGGTCGAGGGCTACACATATGCGCCATACTTCGATAAACGGGAATACATGCGCGAAGCGGAATCGATCGTTCGGTCTTTGCAATGGGCGGAGCCAAAAGAAGAAGGGCAATGAAGCATTTGGACTCATTCAGATTCTGGGGATTCTGGGTGTGTTTGTTTTTTGTGGCGTGCGAAACCGAGCCCCAATCGACTTCCAAGGTTTGGGAATTTGACAGCAGCATTCGAGCGCTGGAGGTCACAGCCAATTGTGGCGTATGGTGGGCTGGATCCAATGGTTTGGTCGGAAATTCGTTGGATTATGGATCAACGTGGCGCGTTGACACGTTGCGTTTGAAGGACGGAACACCTCCAGCTTTCCGTTCCATTGCCGTTACAAATCAGGCGGCCTTTGTATTGTCCATCGGATCTCCTGCAGTTTTGTTTCGCCGAGGATTGAATGACCTAGAATGGGATTCTGTTTATGTCAACTCAGATGAGAACATTTTTTTTGACAGCATGGCCTTTTGGGACGACCAAGAAGGCATAGCCATGGGCGATGCGACAGAGGAGTGCCTCAGTGTGATTGCGACGCGCGATGGGGGTAAGAATTGGAGCCTCCTTGATTGCTCGAGCCTTCCTTCAGCGGTGTTGGATTCAGCAGGGCATAAGGAGGCTGCTTTTGCGGCTTCCAATGGTAATTTGGTCACGCAGGGCGATGAGGTTTGGATGGTGTCTGGTGGTGTCGCTTCACGGGTTTTTCATTCATCCGATCGCGGTCACAGTTGGGATGTTGTAAATACACCAATCATGCAAGGGGGAACCATGACAGGGATGTTCAGTGCCACGCGCTGTTCCGATTCGGAGAACATAGGAATGGCTTGGGGTGGCGATTGGGATGTCATGGACGATAACTCAGCAAACAAGGTTCATACACGTGATGGGGGAAAGAGCTGGCAATTGCATATGCCGGGCACTGGACCGGGTTATCGCTCATGCGTCCAATACGTTCCAAATTCAGCATGCCAAGGGATTTGGGCTGTTGGCATTCCAGGTGTAAGTCAATCTTGGGATGGAGGAGAGACTTGGACCACCGAAGCAGATTCAAGTTATCTCACAGTTCGTTTCGATGTTCAGGGTGAGATTGCCTGGCTGGCTGGCCGAAGTCAGGTCAAACGGATGCCCGTCATTCGACCATGAAGTGCGCTGTTTCTCCGCGGATATTTTCCAAAGCATACCAACCTTTGGACCAGTTGCTCACATCGACTTGCCATGCAGTTGCCTTTCCAGTTTCTTCAACATTGGAGATGCATTGACCTTGTGAATTGAAGATTTGAAATGCTGAAACGCTTTTGCTGCAGGCGATATTCAAAGTTTCACTTACAGGATTTGGCCAAACTCTGAGCGCTGTGGGTTCTGTTTCAGGGATATTAGCGGAGACATCGCCTTTGGCGAAGGCGTATTGCCCTTTTTTCAAATTCGAAACACGAAACAATCCTGATCCATTGGCCAAAGAACCCGGTTGCCATTCGTAGGCGGTGCATTCTTGCCAAGGAGCACTTGCGTCGGGACGCCAAGCGAGGAAACCATTGGCTTCTGTGTCACCGTACAACTCGTAGTCTAGTCCTTCGGCGCTGTTTCCGTAATACTGGATTCGAGCATCCAATAAAGTCCCTTCCGGCCAAATGCCATCCACCACCCAAAAGTGAGTGGTGCTGAGTTCGTCTACGTATGGTTCCGTTGGCTCTTGATCAGGTGCTGCCCAATGGTGTTCAATTCGCACGAGCGCAGAATCACCTTCCGGCATCGCATCGCACCCCACGCGCATCTCCACCCAGGGCAGGTTTTGAATGCCTTCTGGTTCGGTAATGGTGTACATAAAGTCGAGCCTGCCTTGATTCAATCTTCCATTGGCATTGAGAGCGATCAATGCCGGGGAATTGATTCCAGGATGCTCAATGGTGATTTCGTCAAGCTGACCATTCGCTGTGATTTGCGTCTCGTAGCGGCCCCAGTTTTCGTCCCAAACCGTCACATCAAGGGGTTCGGCCATGTGATAATTTTCGCACGCACGCAATTTTTGTTGCAAATACAGCGTCGATGCCTCGGCACCTGTTTCGTGGTCAGTAGAATCCAAAACCCAAGTCGAAAAGCCCGGCTGCAGTACTTGCGCTTCGAACCAAGGCGTCATATCGATTCCGGTGACTTGTTCCAATGTTTCTTCAAACACTGCGACGTCCATGTGGCTGTCCAAATGGGTGGCAAGCACAGATTGCATTGCGGATCGAAACAACTCATCTCCTAGATAGGCCCGCAAGTTGTGCAAGATGGATGCGCCTTTGTAGTAAGTGTGACGGCCATAGATTTCTTCGTCTGGCATAGGTGAAAGCGGATGGAATCCATTGTCCTGAATGTGGCACTCTTCTAGTACAAATTGCTGATTGTCCTTAACGACCTCTACGAATTCCTCCGGTCCGTCTTTCCACTCGATGAACAGATGCGAACTGTACTCCGCAGGCCCTTCCTTCAGCCACATATGATTGTGAATGGTCGGCGCCACCAAATCACCCCACCAATGGTGACCCAATTCATGACTGAACAGATCGCCATTTGCGACCAAACCTTCTCCGACCATGAATTGCGGATAGGCAATGTTGGTTGGAATTTCCAGAGCACCATCGGTTGTGAGCGCATACCCCACGCGTTCCCATGCGTATGGCCCCCACCAGTATTCCAACGCATCGATGGCATATCCCAATTCTTGGAACTTGTTGGCCATGGCATTGATCTGCTCTGATTTGCCTGTAAGTCGAACAGGAATGTCACCATAGTTGCCGGTGTGCACATAATTGGAATCAACGTAGGGAGCCACGGCAATCGCGGATTGATGCGTGGTGATCGGATGAGTCAATTCAAAGCTGCGTGTCAACGTATCGCCTGCGAGAAATGTTTCTCCGATCAGTGTTCCTTGGCAGTGCGCTCGGCGCCCTCCGGAGCTCGTAACATGGTAAGTGTAAGCCGCGCGCTCGACGAAGTTGTCAAAGCAGGGGTACCAGACTTTTCCGAAGTTGGGAGGAATGGTGGTGAGTCCGATGCCCAAGTTATAAATGTAGTCGCTCACAAAGTAAAATCCGCCCCAGTAAGGATCTTGGTAGGGAGAGCCTTGGTACCACACTTCAACTTGGTAGTCAACTTCGGTCTGCCAACCCGCCTCGGGCAATGCGAGGTGCAGTTGGGATTCGGTTTGCTCAAAAAGGGCGGTCGCTCCATTGATGGTGACGCTGTCCACGGTCAGCTCAACGAGATCGAACCACAGGTCTTGTGCATCTTCTTCGAGCACCTCCAATGCGATGACCGCATGGGCAACCAACTGTTGGTAGGCATAGGCCGTTACATCCAAGTCCAGTTCGTACGTGCTGATGTTGAATGAATCACTGCGAGCAATCGAATGGGACATGTCATAATTCACCATCCAACGTGGCTGTGGAGTTGGCTTCACGGCCTCGCGTTCAGGGGAAAGCTGCCGGTAGTGATGGCATTGAACAGGCTCAAAAACCCGTGGCTTGCGAAACGTTCTCTGCTCTTCTTGTGCCTGAGTTAAGAGGCCAGCCAAAAGCACAGCGAGCGAAAGGAGGAAAAATTGGCGAAAATGAAATGTCAGTTGCATGTTGGCAATTTACGCCAACGGACTACTTTCGCCGCATGAAAGAAATGCAGATAGCCAACGGCAAATACGTCGAGATCAGTTACATCTTGCGGGAAGACACTCAAGAAGGAGAGGAGCTTGAAATTTGTCCAGCAGATGAAGCGTTCGGTTTCATGGTTGGAGAAAACCAAGTACTTGTTTCATTGGAAAAGGCATTGTTGGGAATGAAAAAGGGCGACTCATTTGCTTTTCGTTTGTCGGTTGATGAAGCCTATGGGGAAGAGGATGAAGAGGCTTTTGTCGAGGTTCCGAAGTCTGCGTTCATTGTCGATGGAGAATTGGATGAATCGGTTTTCGAGGAGGGCGAAGTCGTTCCGATGGAGACAGAGGACGGAGAAGAGGTCATCGGAGTCGTTGCGGAGGTTCGATTGAATTCGGTGATTGTGGATTTTAACCACCCTTTTGCAGCTATGAATCTGCACTTTACGGGTGAGATATTGAATGTTGCTGATGCGCCGCCGCAAGGGGCGTGAACGTATCCTAACTCTCACGGGCATCTGCCGTGGATTCGGTACCTTTGAATCATGCAACGCACCGAAATCGAACAGTTGGGGGAATTTGGATTGATTCGCCGGCTCACTCAGGAGATTAAGCACCAGCAGTCGAGCACCCTTTTGGGTGTGGGAGACGATGCTGCGGTCATTGATTCAGGTGACAAGCGCGTTGTCATCAGCACGGACATGCTCGTCGAGGGCGTGCACTTTGACATGTCTTATGTTCCTCTGAAGCACCTCGGCTACAAGGCTGTTTCGGTCAATTTGAGTGACATCTGTGCGATGAATGCTATCCCAACACAAATTACGGTTTCACTTGCTGTTAGCAGCCGTTTTTCCGTCGAGGCTTTGGACGAATTGTATGCAGGAATACACAAGGCTTGCGAAGTTTATGGGGTGGACTTGGTGGGAGGTGATACGTCTTCATCATTGTCCGGTCTGATGATCAGTGTTACCGCTGTTGGCTTGGTTGCCGCAGACCAGGCGGTCACACGTTCTGGAGCGAAACCAGGAGATTTGTTGGTGGTTTCGGGAGATTTGGGAAGCGCTTACATGGGGCTTCAGGTGTTGGAGCGTGAAAAGGAAGTATTCAAGTCTGCGCCAATGGCTCAACCGGATCTTACCGATCATCAAGAATTGCTTGAACGCCAGCTGAAGCCAGAGGCACGCACCGATATCATTCGTGAACTCGGGGATTTGAAGCTGAAGCCGACTTCGATGATCGATGTTTCGGATGGATTGGCTTCGGAGGCGTTTCACTTGTGCGCAGCTTCGGGATGTGGTGTGCGGATTTACGAAGACAAGTTGCCAATCAATCCGCATGCGTATGAAACAGCACGGGCCTTCAACCTGGATCCAACGCTTTGCATGCTGAGCGGCGGGGAAGACTATGAATTGCTTTTCACCATCGATCAATCAGAATTCGAAAAGGTGCGAAACTTGCCCAAACTCTCAATCATCGGTCACATGGTGGAAGACACTTCAGAAAAAACCCTTGTGACCAAAAATGGTGTGGAGGCGCCGCTCAAAGCCCAAGGCTGGGACGGCATCAAGAAATCGAACGAGGAAGAACCGAACTAACCAGTCATGTGCGGAATTACGGGCATTTACGGCATTCCAGATCGAGGAGCACACGCTCTTTCTGCGGAGGCACTGTCCAGAATGACAGCGCGCATCTCGCATCGGGGGCCAGATGCCAAAGGGTTGTGGACTTCGGATGCTGAGGTTATGCTCGGGCATCGCCGGCTGAGCATCATTGACACCCAAGAACATTCGAATCAACCTTTCATTCACGAGGCCACTGGTGACGTCATCGTATTCAACGGGGAAGTGTACAATTATCGCGAGCTGCGGGAAGAGTTAAAAGGAGCTTTTTCTTTTCGAACCGAAAGCGATACTGAAGTGGTACTAGCGGCACTGCAAGCGTGGGGTGCAGAGGCGCTACATCGGTTCAATGGAATGTTTGCCTTTGCTTTTTGGTCCCGTGAGAAACGGGAGCTTTTGCTGGCTCGCGATCGCATGGGAATTAAACCATTGTATTTCGCAGAGACTTCTCACGGACTAGTCTTTTCAAGTGAAGTCCGTAGTTTATTGGCTTCGGGATGGATTGACAAGCGGCACGACCCGATTGCTTTATCGGATTACTTGCGGTACCAAACGGTCCATGCACCCCGCACCATTGTACAAGGTTTATCGATGCTGCCCGCGGGCCATTTGATGAGGCTGCAAGGAGAGGAGACAGAGGTTTTGGCGTGGTGGGACATGGCCTCAGAAACAGCAAAGATTGATGGGGGACTGCCTCGATCTGAACGCCTCAAACGAATCCGAAGCGCCATGGAAAAAGCCGTGGATTTGAGGATGCGTTCGGATGTTCCTCTCGGTGCATTTCTTTCCGGAGGGATTGATTCTAGCGCCATAGTGGGCCTGATGAAATCAGCAACGGATCAGCAGATCTCTACGTTTAGCGTCACCTTTGATGAGGGAGAATTTGATGAAAGTACGTGGTCCAGAATGGTCGCCAAGCGCTTCAATACCGACCACCACGAAATCCGACTGGAAAGCCAAGACTTTTTACACCAAGTGCCTGATGCACTGGCAGCGATGGATCATCCTTCGGGCGATGGCCCAAACACATATGTGGTCAGTGCTGCAACGAAGAAAGAAGGGATCACAGTGGCGTTGAGCGGGTTAGGTGGTGATGAAGCTTTTGCGGGATATCCGGTCTTCAAGCGGTCGCAGCAGCTCATGGAAAAGCGTTGGTTAGCTTCGTGGCCGAAGGGATTGCGAAAGGCAGCAGGCCTTGCATATACTGCGATCAAAAAGGATGCAACGTCGCGAAAAATGGCTGCTCTACTGGGAGGAGATTATTTCGATTTGGAACACACGTATCCGCTCTCGCGTCAGATTTTCTTAGAGTCAGACTTGAGAAGATTGGCTCCTCGTGCAGGTCAGCAGCCGAATAGAGTCTACCAATGGTTGACGGAACAGATTGCCCCAGATACCAGAGGCTTTGCCCTTCCTTTTCTCTCCAAAGTAAGTTTGGCAGAAATGGGAACCTACATGAGTCACACGTTGCTGAGAGATACGGATCAAATGTCTATGGCTCACGCCTTGGAAGTTCGCGTGCCTTTTTTGGACCACAACCTGGTGTTGGAGGCACTGGCAACAACAGACGATCAAAAATGGCCTCATTCGCCAAAGCAATTGTTGACGGATTCCATTCCTGACTTACTGCCTTCAGAAGTCATTCATCGGCCCAAAATGGGTTTTGTATTGCCTTGGGAGCAATGGATGAAAGGCGATTTGAAGGCAACGTGTGAAGGAGGTCTGGCTTATTTGTCAGACGTCGAAGGCATAGCAGAACAAGAAGTCGATCGCATCTGGTCAGCGTTTTTGGAAGGTGATGCCCGCTGGACATTTTCAAGGCTTTGGGCACTCGTGGTTTTGGGGCACTGGATGAAGGAAAACGGGATACGATGAAACGTCTACGAATCGTCATATCAAGCGATTGGTTTCCTCCGGCATACCGAGCTGGTGGGCCAATCCGAAGTGCCTTCAATTTATGTGCGCTACTTTCTGAGCACCACGACATATGGGTGGTTACAGGTTCACATGACTTGGGCGTTGAAAAGGCATTGGAGGTTGAAAAGGATCGATGGAATACAATTCAGGTCAACGATGCATCCATCCAAGTGCGATACTGCAGCGAAGGAACTTTAGACCGAGGGTTGTGGTCTCAATTGTTGGACGAAATTAACCCTGATGTGCTCCATTTGAATAGCATGTTTTCAAAGGATTACACACTGATTCCGCTGCGAATAGCTCAATCGCGAAAGCCCCTCCGAGTGGTGCTAGCGCCACGGGGTATGCTTGGAGAGGCCGCGCTTTCGATCAAGCCATTGAAGAAGAAGATTTTCTTGAGTGTTGCGCGGATGACCGGTTTGTTTTGTGACGTCAAATGGCACGCGTCGACGGCTAAAGAAGCCTCTGAAATCTGCAATCATTTTGTTTCCGCGGACGTTTTTATTGCACAAAACTTACCCGCAGCCATTCCCCCTGAAAATCCCAAACGCCCGACGGATCACTGGAAGATTGTTGTGATTGGACGCATTCACCGTGTTAAGAATCTTGGTTTTGGTATCGAGGCACTGCTGAAAGCATCAGCCAACCGCCCTGTAGAACTTGATTTCATTGGTCCGCTGGAGGATCAAGATTATCAAAAGGAATTGGCCGATTTGGCGGGTTCCCAAAACGATGTTAAGATTAGATTTCTGGGAGGAATACCACCGACGGAATTGTCCAAATATTTTCATGCGGCGCACTTTTTAATGTCTTCGACAACGCAGGAGAACTTTGGGCATTCCATTGTTGAAGCCTGGGCACACGGCTGTCCGGTATTGATCAGTGACCGGACTCCTTGGCTGCAATTGCAAGATAAGGGCGTCGGATGGGATTGGCCGTTGGACGCCGATGCTTGGCAAGTCGGCCTTTCAAAAGTGCTCGTGATGAAGGCGTTTGAGTGGGAAGAAATGTCAGCGCAATCTCGTGAGTTTTTCAGAAATCACGTTCGCAATGGCGATGCAGAAAAGGCTAACTTGGAACTGTTTCATCCATGAATCGCATTCAACACCTCTTCGGAATTAAATATCCTATCGTGCAAGCAGGCATGATTTGGTGCAGCGGGTGGGAATTGGCAAGTGCAGTTTCTAACGCGGGAGGGCTCGGTATCATTGGCGCTGGTTCCATGTATCCGGAAATTTTGAGGGATCAAATCAAGAAGTGTCAGGCATCAACTGATAAGCCTTTTGCTGTCAATGTTCCATTGCTTTATCCATCGATTGAGGAGCACATGGCGTCGATTGTCGAATTGGGAGTTTCCATTGTTTTCACCAGCGCTGGCAATCCGAAGACATGGACTGAACACCTCAAAAGTCATGGCATCAAGGTTGTGCACGTTGTGAGCAGCGTCAAATTTGCATTGAAGGCACAAGTTGCAGGAGTGGATGCGGTTGTGGCTGAGGGTTTTGAGGCTGGAGGCCACAACGGCAGGGAGGAAACGACGACGATGTGCTTGGTTCCGGCGGTGTCAGATGAGTTGGAGGTTCCTGTGATAGCAGCGGGAGGCATTGGCGATGCGCGCTCGGTATTTGCGGCTTTTGCCTTGGGTGCTGAAGGGGTTCAAATTGGAAGTCGGTTTGTGGCGACACCTGAATCCTCTGCTCATCGAGCATTCAAGGAACGGGTTGTTTCGGCCAATGAAGGGGATACGGCACTGAGGTTGAAGACACTCACACCGGTCCGATTGTTGGACAATGACTTTTCCAAGGAAGTTGCAGCGGCAGAGGCCAAGGGGACGGAACCCGAAAAGCTTTCGGCATTGTTAGGTCGTGGACGGGCAAAACTTGGCATGTTTGAAGGGAACATGAACGAAGGTGAATTGGAAATTGGACAGGTCAGCGGCCGCATCAATTCCATTGTGCCTGCTGCTCAGATAATGGGGGAGTTGGTCAACGGCTACAAATCGCTTGCTCAAGGGATGACCGATTCCAGGTTTAAATGGTGATTTCATTTTCTGGATAAGAATGCCCAGTGGCCAATCGTGCCCTGACACATTTGTTTTCCGACCAAACAGAAGAGCTTTACCAGGTCTCATTGGTTTTTGCGGGATCAGTTGTTTTTGAAAAGGCAGATGTGCTGAAAATAGAGACCTGAGAACTGAAAAATTCGGTGTGTCCTGCAACTGTTTCCAAGCCGACTCGCTTTCGTAGCAATGCGCATATGTGTGGCATTACAGAACGGAACCCTCACTTGAATGAGCGATTTATTGAGGGTTGAAATGGCTACAAACGGATTGGGCCACTGCGAGGTTGACGACTTTATTCAACTCTTCCATTGAAGCCTCGCTAATCGCTTTCACCGTTTTGAAATGTGCGAGTAATTCCTGGCGTGTTTTCGGCCCAACGCCTTTGATATCGTCAAGCTCAGAACGAAGCGCAGCCTTGCTGCGGCGTTTGCGGTGATGTTCGAGCGAGAAGCGATGAGCTTCGTTGCGAAGATGCTGGATCAACTTCAAGGTCGATGAACGCTTGTCCAAGTATAGCGGGTGTTGGTCGCCCGGGTAATAGATCTCTTCGAGCCGCTTGGCGATTCCAATGATGGCAATCTTACCGCGCAATCCAATGGTCTCCAGCGCCTCCAGTGCATGGCTCAACTGTCCTTTTCCACCATCAATCACAATCAACTGAGGCAGTGGCTCATTCTCTTTCAACAATCGGCTGTACCGGCGATGGACAACCTCTGTCATTGACGCAAAGTCATCTGGGCCATCCACCGTGCGGATATTGAATTTGCGGTAATCGGACTTGGCCGGTTTTCCGTTTTTAAAAACCACACAAGCGGAGGCTGGGTTTGTGCCTTGAATGTTCGAGTTGTCGAAGCATTCAATGTGCGTAGGCAATTCACTGAGTCGCAGATCTTCTTTGGCCGTTTCCAGCAGCCGCTCCGTTGCTGCTTCTGGATGGGTTTGTTCCAATTGTTTTTGCCGGTCTCGCATGAAGAACCGTGCATTACGCTCAGACATTTCGACCAGTCGCAATTTGTCACCCCTTTGTGGAACGTGATATGAAACTCCCTCAAGAGGCAGATCGATCGCAAATGGCGTGTAAATGAGAGGTGAATCAGTTCCGAATTTGTCGCGCATTTGCACGATGGCTGCCTCAAGAATTTCTTTCGGCTCTTCTCCCAATTTTCGTTTCACTTCCGAGGTGTGTCCTTTGGTGATGGTGCCTTTGAGGATGCGCAGAAAATTGACATATGCACAGCGCGAATCTTGCACTACCGTATACACCTCTACGTCTTCTATGTCGGGGTGAACAATGGTGTTTTTCGATTGATACTTCCGAACAGAGGCCAACTTCAGCTTGTACTGTTCGGCTTCTTCAAAGCGGAAAGCTTCGGCAGCGTCGCCCATGTTTTTTTCCAGTTCGCGGACTACTTCACCGAGGTTGCCACGGAGCAAGTGACGGATTGCAGCGATGCTTTTTTTGTAATTTGCTTCGTCTTGTTTTCCGACGCAAGGGCCTTTGCAATTTCCAATGTGGTATTCCAGGCAGACACGGAACTTTTCCTTCTCAATGTTTTCCTCGGTCAATGCCAAGGTGCACGTTCGAATCGGGTAGAGTTTTCGACACAGCTCCAATACTGTGTGCATGGTCTTTACACTTGGAAAGGGGCCGAAGTATTCGCTGCCGTCTTTGATGAGCCTTCGGGTCGGAAAGATTCGCGGGAAGCGCTCCTTTTTCACTACGATGAAGGGATAGGTTTTGTCGTCCTTGAGTTGAATGTTGTAGAGCGGTCGATGCTCCTTGATCAGGCTGTTTTCCAGCAATAACGCATCTGATTCAGATGGAGCAATGAGCCACTTGATGTCTGTGATTTTTGAAACGAGCAGGCGGGTTTTACCGTTGTGGTTTTGCTTTGTGAAATAGCTAGCCACGCGTTTCTTTAAATTTTTGGCTTTACCAACATAGAGCAACCTGTTGGAATCGTCGAAATATTGGTACACGCCAGGTTGTTGCGGAAGTCGCGCAAGTATTTGACTGATGTATTCGGATTTCACCATAGCTGCACCAAATTTCGGGCGGAATCTCCAACTAACTTCGCCCCATGGTTTTGATTACAGGAGGAACGGGTTTGGTTGGTCGGCATTTGTTGGAGGTATTGCTCGCTGCGGGTGAGCGCGTTCGGGCTGTGCATCGTCCTGCCTCCGATCGATTGCAAGCGGAAGATTTCCTTAAAAAAAAGGGAATCGATGCTTCGGCTTTGGAGTGGTTTGAAGCAGAGTTATGGGATGAAGAGCGACTGGAGGAGGCGTTGCAGGGATGTTCCCGGGTATACCATTGTGCGGCAGTGGTTTCGTTTCATCGCCGGGACACCTCCCAAATGATGGCGGTCAATCGGGATGCAACAGCAATGCTTGTCAACACCATGCTTCATGCTGGGGTTTCAGAATTGATTCACATCAGTTCGGTTTCTGCTTTAGGGCGAAAGGAGGGTGAGCCAGTGCATGAAGACGTTCCCTTTGAAGAAGGTTCTGGCGTTACTCACTACGCTCGCAGCAAATACTTGGCGGAATTGGAAGTATGGCGGGGCAAAGAAGAAGGCCTCAAAGTGATAGTGGTCAACCCTGTCATTGTGCTGGGCCCAGGCGATTTTAGACGCAGCTCTTCAACGATGTTTGCCCTTGCCCACCAGGGATTCCAATGGTACCCTTCAGGCAGCAATGGATTTGTCTCTGCTTCAGATGTTGCTCGAGCTTGTCACTTGTTGGTAAGCCACGAGTGCTGGAATGATCGCTTCATGCTTTGCGCAGAAAACCAGGCATATCGTCAGGTTTTGACTTGGATGGCTGAGGCGATGAGAACACCTCCTCCAATTCGCCGCTTGCGCGGTTGGATGTTGGGGTTGGCGTGGCGTTTTGGACTTGTGCTCGAATTGGTTACTGGACGCAAGTCTTCGATTACCCGCGAATCTGTGCAGAACACAAACAAGAAACACACCTACGCATCAGACTTTTTGGAGCGGACTTTGGAAAGCAAGGGGGTTCAATGGCAATATGAGCCCATTGAAAAGGTAATCTTGGAAACGGCTCCTTACGTCGTTGACGTTTTGGGACCAGCGAAACAATAAGTTAGTTTGTCGCGGTCGCTTCGCGCTCCAAATCAGCAAGGCGCTCACCGACTTCTTCGAGTAAGCCGTCCATTTCTTCCGGGTGCTGATACCACCAACGATAGGTTGTTTTGAAGCGATCTTCGCTGATGTCGAAGCGTTCAAAGAGCTCCACATAGTGCTGCAGAACAATCAAACCTTGTTCGTCGTTCCGCATTAAACGCTGTTTTTTGACGCCCTCTATGAGGTGCACCTCTGTCAGGACCTGTACAAAAGTGTCACGCGCAATTAACCCTTGCACTTCGGATTTTTGATACGGGGGACTCGAGCACGCGGTGAAGCAAAAACATGCGATGAGCAGTAGAAAAGACACGGGGCGACACTCGATCATCGATCAAAGCTTAAGCGCTCTCCTGCATGGTCTCCTGCCTTGGTGAGCAATTGTGATCCGTCATAAACCTGCACGCCATTGACCCAAGTGCCCCGTATGCGCGACTTGAACGTTGTTCCTTCAAAAGGCGACCAGCCGCATTTGTAGCGAATGTTGCTGCGTGAAACGGTCCATGGATCGTTGGGGTCAACGAGCACCAAATCTGCTTTGTAGCCAGGGCGAATGTACCCACGCCCCTCAATGTGAAACATGTCGGCGACGCGGTGAGCCATGAGGTTAACAGCATCTTCAACAGGCAGTAGTCCTTGGTGAACCATTTCCAGGATGGCGGGCAGCGCGTGCTGGACCAATGGACCGCCAGATGGGGCCTTGAAATATGAGTTGTTTTTCTCACCAAGGGTGTGGGGGGCGTGATCGGTAGCTACAACGTCAATGCGTCCATCAAGAATTCCTGCGCGCACAGCTGCGCGGTCATCCGCTGTTTTCACCGCAGGATTCCACTTGATGTGCGTCCCTTTTTGTTCATAATCAGCTTCGGTAAACCACAAGTGGTGGATGCAGGCTTCAGCCGTGACACTTTTTTCCATGGAAGGGATGTCATTCCGAAACAACGCGACTTCGCGAGCCGTCGAAATGTGCAGTATGTGCAATCGTGTGTTCCATTTTGTGGCGAGTTCGATGGCCATGGACGAAGAGCGATAACACGCTTCGGCACTTCGAATGTATGGATGTTGTCCGATGGGCACGGCCTCGCCATATCGCTGGCGAGCGGCCTCGATGTTTCGGCGAATTGTTGCTTCGTCTTCACAGTGTGTGGCAACGAGTGTGGGGCTTTCTTTGAAAACGGCCTCCAATACTTGCCGGTCATCGACCAACATGTTTCCAGTGGAAGATCCCATGAATACCTTCACGCCGCAAATGCGGCGGGGGTCTGTTTTCAAGACTTCCTCTAAATTGGTATTGGAGGCGCCCATGAAAAACGAATAGTTCACGGCACTTACCTCGGCGGCCCTATCGTATTTGTCTTGTAAAAGTTGCTGAGTGAGCGCTTGAGGCACCGTATTCGGCATTTCCATAAACGACGTTATTCCGCCTGCTGCTGCTGCTGCGGATTCGGTGGCAATTTCACCTTTGTGAGTGAGCCCGGGCTCTCTGAAATGTACCTGGTCATCAATGCATCCAGGCATTAGCCAGAGGCCAGTGGCATCAATTTGAAGTGCTTTGGAAGCTTCCTTGTGTGTGTTGCAAGCATCACCAACAGCAGCTATGGTGCCGTCACTGCCGATGAGGACGTCAGCCATGCCGACTTGGCCCTCATTGACGACATTGGCACCGATGAATCGGGTTGGCTGTGGAATCATTGATGAATTCTTGGTTTGGAATTCGGATTTGGAGTGACTTTCCTAAAACGCATTTGAAGGACTCCAACGAAAGCTTCACGGAATATATTCATGCTCATTTTACTCGTGCCCAGTTCACGATCGATGAAAGTGATAGGCACCTCTTCAATGCTGAATCCGAGTTGACGAGCATTGTACTTCATTTCAATTTGAAAAGCATACCCAATGAATTGAATGCGACTTAAGTCGATTTGCTCAAGCACTTCTCGACGATAACATTTGAATCCTGCCGTACTGTCTCGAACACCCAGCCAGAGCACCAGATTGACATAGACGGAAGCGAAATAGCTCATGAGAATCCTACCTAATGGCCAATTGCTGACTTTCCCGCCTCGCGTGTAGCGAGATCCCACGGCTACTCCTGCCCCACCCATGCAGGCTGCGCGAAGTCGCACAAGGTCATTAGGATTGTGTGAGAAATCACAATCCATTTCATAGATTAAATCGTATCCTCGTTTTAAGGCCCAATTGAATCCAGCGATGTACGCTGTGCCTAAACCAAGTTTTCCCGATCGTTCTAGAATATGAATGCGATCATGTTTCGTTTGGTTCTCTTTTACTACGTCTGCGGTGCCATCTGGCGATCCGTCATCCACAACTAGCACATGGAATGGCGGTTCAAGCGTCATTACCTTATCCAACATACGCTGGATGTTTTCGATTTCATTGAAGGTGGGTATGATGACTAAACTCTTCATGGCATTTTAACAACTCATTCGTAAAAGGTTCACTTCAGCATCGGTTAAATGCCTGAAGCTGCCACGGGGCACATCCTTTTTGGTCAGCGGACCAACGGTTACGCGATCTACCTTAACCACGTGATAACTTAGTTCTTCAAGCATTCTCCGTGCAATGCGGCTTCTGCTGGATGTAAGCTTTAGGCCAATCTGAGTTCTCTCCTCATTCGCAAATTCAGCTTCCGTAGCTTTTACGAAGCCTTTGTCTACGATAAACCCCTCTTTCAATTGCTCGAGATGGTTGGGCTGGACGCGTTCGGCAAGGATCAGGTGGTAGAGCTTTGCCGCGCCTGTTTGGGGGTGATTCAGCCGGACCATGAGTTCCTCGTCATTGGTGAATAACATCAAGCCGGTGCTTTCTCGATCCAGCTTGTCAATGGACCGTATTTCTTCTTTGCAGGCTTTCTGAACCAATTCATGAACGCCGCGCCGCGCCTTTGCGTCAGCCAAAGATGTCCCAAAACCCTTGGGTTTATTCAAGAGCACATAGCGCCGCGCTTCAGGGCGAATTGTTGCTCCGCCCACTTGTACATTGTCTGTTGCGTTGACTTTGTATCCCATTTGAACAATGATCTCACCGTTTACCGTTACCACGCCCGATTCGATCAATGAGTCCGCTTCACGCCGTGAGCAGACTCCAGCATTTGCGATGTAACGGTTCAGACGCATGGGCCCTCCGATTGCTGCCAAAGGCTTTTGCCGAGCGATCGGTTTGCTGCCTTTGCGAAAACTTGATCCACTCCGGGATTTACCTCCAATTCCAGCGGGCTTGAAGGCGGTCTTATGTTCTGACTTTCGTCCTGGTTTGGGTTTGCTTTTGGAACGGCTAGATTCTGAGCGGTTGGCACTCGAACGGCTTTCGCCGGGTTTTGAGCGAGGCGCTTGTGAGGATCGGGCACCGGCGCGACCAGAATTCTGCTTCTTCATGAAGCAAAGATATCTCATTCATTGCATGCAAATGAACGCATCTTCAATGTGCTGTATTCGGTGATTTCCACGCCCGTATTCGATGCAGAGAATGTCAAATCGAATGGCGTTTGATTGCTGCTCTTGCTGCTTTAAAAACCGATCAGCGGCGCTGATGATTCGCTGCTGTTTGTCGAGATCAATGGATTCAAAGGCCGTTTCGGCATAGCCAAATTTGCGGACTTTCACTTCGATAAAAACCCAAGTGTCGGACTGCTTTCCGATGAGGTCAATTTCAAAGCGGCCTTTTCGCCAATTGCGTTGTACAATCTGAATTCCAATTTTTTCCAAGTGAATAGCAGCCAATGTCTCTCCCCAGCGTCCGCGTTCTGTTGCATTCATTTCGTGTTGATTTGAAAGCGAATAACTTGATGAAGGAGCTAACTTCGCGGCATGATTTTCAGAAGAAGTATTTTGATTTGCAGTTGTTGCGTTGTCTCCATGTTCGCGTGCACTGTGCAAGCCACGGGACAAGATTTTTCCTCTGATGAATGGTATGTCTCTTGGGGCTACAACCGCTCGGCCTACTCTACGTCTGATGTTCAGATGTGGGGAACAGGTCCGACAGGAGAGTCGTTTGATGTGACCTTAAATGATGCGCGAGCCAATGACATGCCCGAGCAATTTCAGGCAAAAGTGTATTTCCACCCGGGCCTTTTCACTATCCCTCAGTTCAATGCACGGATTGGAAAACGCATCGCGCCGAACTGGTGGTTTTCTGCCGGATGGGACCACATGAAATACAAGCTTCAAAAACAATGGGTTGTGGTTGATGGATCTTCAGGTGCCTCGGATTGGGATAACGATGACACGATGCCGCAAGGGGCTATTTCAGAATGGAGTGGCGATTCATTGTGGTGGGGCCAAGGGTTCAATTTGGAGCACAGCGACGGCATGAACTTTGTCCGCTTCAGTTTAGAACATCAAACGGATTTGTGGAGATCAGCAAACGATCAATTTATGCTCTCTGTATTTGAAGCGATTGGAGCAGGAGTTGTTGTGTGCAGCACGGATTTCACATGGGCAGGGGAACGCCAAAAAAATGCGCAGCACTTGTCTGGCTTTGGAATCGGTGTGCACGCGGGGCTTCGAATGCAAGTGCACCGGCGCTTTTTTATTCAGGCTACGGGACATGCGGGCGGGGTTGCGCTGCCCTGGATACGCGTTCAAGGGCCAACGGATGCAGGAGCAAAGCAGAACATAGGATATGTTGAGGCTGCCTTTGCATTGGGATACCTCATCGGAGGGGATCATAAGCCCAAAGGCAAACGGAATTGTAATACTTGCCCAAGTTGGTGAAGGTGAGCAAAGGAGAAAGGCCGATCTAGGATAGTACCAATTGGGTTGTACCTATAACCTCATTTCCTTCGAGGATTCGAATGGTGTAGACGCCTGTGAGGAGGTCTTTCGAAGTGGGAATGAAAAAAATACAGGCCTCGATGCGCTCGTTGTTGTAGTCAACTTCTCGTGAGGCGCTCACAGGATTGCCTAGCGCATTGGCGTTGTCACTTTGTTCTCCCATCAGGATTTCTCCCGAAGGGTTGCTCACTTGCAGGTGTAAATTTTTGGAACCTGCGCTTGCAATGCGATTTTCCAAAAGTGTAAAACAGACGCGGACCATACTCAAGCGTGCAGCACGTGTGGTTGGACGTTGGCGTCCATTGCTCAGGATTCGAATCCCTTCAGCTGAGGCTTCTGCCGCCTGCAGTGTTTGCCCAGCGGTGATCATTTCCGCCATGTTTTCTTGTCGTTCCACTAAATTGGCATTGCGCTCTTGTACCTCTTCGACACGTGCGCGCATCTGGTCATTCTCGTCGATGAGCGCAAGATTCAGTTGATTGAGGGAATCGATTGTGGCTACATATCCTTTCATGATTCCACGCAGGGTTTCAGACTCTTTTTTTGCTCGGGCGAGTGACCAATTCCCATTTTTCACTTGGTTTACCAGTCGATTGATATCATTCTTTTGAGTTGCAATTTGAGCGAGCATCAGCACATTCTCGGTGCTCAGTGTATCGTAGCTGAAGCTTAATTTCTCAAGGTCAAATAAGACTTGGTCGCGCTCAAGTGATATCGCCGAATTGTCGGCTTCGACTTCTGCAACGGTCTGATTGATTTGGTAAAGTTGCAGGCCAAGAGCAATGCACACCATGGTTAAAACGGCAGAAGTAATGACAAGGATGCGTTGTGATTCCATGAGGTGATTGCGGGTGTTACGGACTACGGAAGAACGGGGTGTTCGATGCGCAATTGTCCTGAGGCATCCCAAATTTCGGCAGAAATTTTGGCCTTCCCCGGTCTTCCTAGTTGGAGGATTCCCACATTGTTTTCCATAACAGGCCCCGCAATCCGGTTTGCATTCTTGGTAGCGAAGTCCCACGTCGAGGTAATCCCGCTGGCTGTAATGTCGTACACATGGGAGCCGTCCAACCTGGGGAATTTCGAGATTTCAGCATAGTGAACATCTCCAGAAATGAAGACAGTGGGGGTTGGAGCGAATGCTCGCTGTTCGGCTTCCGCAATGAGGCGGAGCATTTTTTCTTGTTCCCGAGGAAAATTGGACCACGATTCATAGCCATTCCATTCGATGCCGAATTGTGTTGATGAGGCAATGATGCGATAATCGGCTTGCACGTCCAGTTGTTTTTCGAGCCAACGCCATTGATCCAATCCAAGCAATGTTGAATCAGCATTGCGCTGGGGCTCATAATCGGCCATATATGTGAATGATTGGCTGCCTCTGAGGAGAATGCTTTGTGATCGGAGCAGGTTGTCTCTGAAAGTTCGTGTATCGAGCAAAATGACGTGAACATCTTGTTTTCCTCCATCGAACAAGTAGCTCGTATAAATTCCTTTTCGATTTCGTCTCGGAGCGTCCCGCGGGTCATCCCAGAAATCTAAGAAGACTTCTTTTGAGGCTTCTTTTAAAGGATAATGTCGCCCCGCATCGTTCCATCCGTAGTCGTGATCATCCCACGTTGCTAGCAAGCGAGTGGCTGAATTAAGTCGCTGAAAAAACGGATTTTCGCCGAGGATTTCATATGCCCTCTGAAGGGCAGAAATTTCCTGTGTATCACCGTAGACATTGTCTCCTAGCCAAACAAAGATGTCCGGTTTTTGCTGGATCGCAACATCCAACACGGGCATCGGTTTTTCGGCTTGGGCGCAACTTCCAAATGCAATGCAACGAACTTCCTTGCGAACCACTACATCAGCGCTAGCCTGTTTTTTTGCTTTTCGCAGGATGACAACTTTGGGTTCATTTCGGCAACTCAACAAGGTGCTGGACATCGTCAAGATGGCCAAGAAAGAGGTGAAGAGGAACCGGAAGTGTTGACTCATTCACCTAGCACAAAACGAATGGGAAGAACATACTGCACATCTACAGCCTTTCCTTGGTTGGTTCCGGGGACAAAGCTGGGGAGCGAATTGACCACTGTGAATGCCGCTTTTTGAAGCAAATCAGGCCCGCGAACAATCTCTATGGAACCGATGGACCCTTTTCGGGTAACAACGAATTGCACGTGCACCGTCCCTTCGATTCTTTTTTTGCGAGCACTTTCCGGATAAACGAGGTTTTTTACAATGTGCTCCATCATGCTTTCACTTGAACAAGCTTCGCGTTTTGCGCGGTCGTCAATGGAGGAGCAGCTTTTTAGCACGGGCATAACCTCGGCTGTCGTTACGGCATCTGTTTCAGGGTATCCAATGCCATTCTGAGCCAGGAGGCCCTGAAGTGGCATGCAACATGTTGCCACCAAAGCGAAGGCCAAAATTTGCAGTTTCTGACGTTTTTCCATGCTGAAATATACAGGTTATCATTGAACCTTTAATGGCCAACGATGACTGTTCAGGGGATGGTCAATGAAATAGTAACCAGGACTTAATGTGGTTGGGAGTTGAATTTGACGTGAATGTTCGAGCCATTCGATGGCGATCGATTTTCCGGATTGATCCATCAGTCTCCAACCACCTTGAAGCGATCTATCGAGGACCCAAGGCATGGTCACAAACGATCCAGGGCTTGCTGGATTTGGAAATGGCAGTGATGCAATTTCTTGCTTCGAAGTCGTTGGAAATAACAATTCGGCAGCACCTGTGTTCCAGCGCGACCCAAGTAAGACACGACCCGAGGTGCCTTGGTCCCATTGGCCAACCGTTATGAGTTTCCCCCATTCAGGGTGATAGGTTCCAAGTACATTGTGCCATTGTCCGCTCAAAGGGTTATTCGGCGATAAAGGAGTTGCGTGCAGTTCTTCGCTAAAAGCTTGGACGAGGTGTGTGCTTTGCGTTCCTTCACTGGGGTCGCTGCCGATTCCCAGCAGTTGAGCATTGGGCAATGCAACAAAACCATTGGAGGACCAGTTTTCTCCGAACTCTATGGTTTGCATTGCTAAGGCTGAACCGTTCAAATCGAATTTGACCTGATTCCATCCGGCGGGCAGATCATCCGTGATTTCGTTTTCTAAGAGGACCACGACTGATTCTCCTTCCAATGCGATGGCTTTTGCGCTGTGGTTCTGGCCTGGGCTGATGTTCAAGTGCACCCAGCCGTTGGTTCCAAATGTGGTATCAAGTTGCCCATTCGCCAGATGTTTGGCCAAAAGCAACTCATAATGGTAGGCGTTGGAATAGGCCCCCGCGGCATACCAGTTTCCACTTGGTCCTTCTGCTGCGCACGTGTAGTAACCTCCGATTTCGTGCCGATTGAATCCCGCAGCCACGCCGAGGGTATCTGTTACACTGGAATTGCCAAGGTCGACGATGAGCGATCCATTTGTCCCAAACCCCGTCCAGCCTAGGCCGTTTTCAGTCATTCGTACTAGTGCAGGCATCTCCTTGTGAAAGCAGCATGGGTCGAGGACATAACCCAACGCTAGCCCGCCATTGGTGCCGTCTGAATCAGAGGGAGCCCAACCAAGTACAGACTGAAAAGGGGATCCGAATGAAAGAAATGAAATTTCGGGCATGGCGCTTTCGCCGTCACTCCATTTGATTTGCATCCAATCGGATGAAAGACCGACGTTTTCTTCAGTGCTCACCCCGATTCCATTGGCCAGCGCCCAAAGGGTTCCATCGGCACCGCTTCGAATGTGTTTCAGTTGGATTTCAAGCGAATCAAAGACAGGCATTGGGAGCAGTGAGGTTGCTCCATCTTCTTCGACTCGCCAGACCTGTGGTTGAACATCTCCGTCTGCATCAAAGGCCGCGCTGGCAATGGCCAAAGCATCTTCCCAAGGAGCTATCCCAATCGGTTGTTGCCAATAAGCTTCCCCGTCCAACCACCATCCTTGCTCAGCCCAGCTTTCATCCTGATTCCAATAAGATTGAGCTTGGACATTGCTCAACGAAGCCAATGCAATGCAAGCGAAGTTGGCAAACAGCAATGGGTAAAACGAGCTCATCAACGAATAATATGCAGCCCTTGATGGGTTCCTTTTTCAGAAGCGATGATATAACTCCCATTTGGCAATGCTGGTAATGCCCATTGTTGATGTGCGGTTAAGGTTGCCCTCCCAACGACCCGTCCAAATGCATCAAAAATTTGAAAACGCATTGAACCAGAGATGCCTTCAATTGTGATTTGGTCGCTAGCTGGATTTGGATAAATGACCCACTGCTTGCTGGGTTGTTCCCAAATCGAGGCGGTGGCGTCATAATTTTCGACAGTTTCGTCAATGGTAACATTGGTCCCTCCGGGACCTCCGGGACCCCCTCCATTGCCAAGATTATCGGTCGCCACGACTCCGCGGTAAGCCGCAAAGAAATAGGGGTACTGAGGGTTCCAATTTTCATCGACGGTGGCGAAATAGGCATAGGTCCCAGCGGGATATTCAGGCGTCACACATTCTCGGCCATTGAAAACATCCAAGTGACCTTGCATGGCGATATATTCAAAATCTTCGACATATGCTCCCAACACCGCCTCCACGGCTTCTGCTCCAGGCGGAATGGCAGGAGTGACAAGCTCTCCAACATCTGGTCCGTATTGATTCGGCGCGAGAACAGTGCCGTCGGGGAGGGTGTGTCGCACATCAATATTCCGAAGAGCATAGCTGGTTTCCATCCGAACAACTCCACCTGTACCGTCTTCATTTGCATACCCAAAAGGCCCATATATGGGATAACCGTCAAATGCAAAACCGATGATGGGGCTGTGCACATCAGGATTAATTTCCAAGAGGCCCTCGCTCGGATAATCATCGCAGACGGGATTGATCACTTCCATTGAGTTGCTGAATGGAGACGGAATTAGATGGTGATGGTAATTCCCCATGGCAGGGTGTCCTTTGGCGCAGTCAAACCCCGCCAATTCGAAGAAACCGCCGTTTTGATGCCAGTTGTTTTGATTGTTGTAAGAAAAAGCATCTCGTGCATTGAATGTTGGAACGCCATTGATTAAAACACCAGTATGTCCTAAGCCTGTTGCTGTCCCGCCTGTCGGACCTTCTTCTGGATTGCGGGGAATCCGAAATAAATAATCCACGTTTTGTGCTTGCGAAGGATTGCCATCACCGTAAGGAGCTGTGGCATAACGCGGCACGCCAGTAGCATGCACATATACATTGTCGTCTGAAAATTGGACCAGTTGTACATCGCATTCTATGCCGTTGTCTACCAGGTTTCCATTGTTCATGTAGAACGCTCCGGTTGCACCATCGGTATTGATTAACCAAGCTTCGAGCTCTGGTTGAGCGCCGAGTGGACAAACCCCAAGACAAAAAATTAATAAGCTAAAAACTGTAAGCGTAAAGTTGTTCATGAGAGCGGGGCGTTGAGTTTGTAAGGTAGACAAATTGAAGAGGAAGAGGTTTAAGCTAGCTCCAGAATTCGAAGCAAGGAGCGCTTGAATTGTTGATAAACATGGTGGAAAGCGAGCGAACTTCCCGGGTTTTTCGTGCCTTTGAGCAGCCTAAATTGCTCTTAAATCAAAGCCCTATAGAGCATGAAAAGATTATTTACCCTGATGATGGTGTTTGCTGCGTGCACCTTGCACGCCCAAGAGCGCTATTTAGACGAAATTTTTGATAATGTCACCGTAACGGAGGACGTTGAGTATGCTGTCAATATTTCTGTAATCCCCGCTTTGCAAGGCTTGCCCCCAATGGCCATGCCGCAACTGATGGATGTATATCAACCTGAAGGTGACGAAGAAACAGCACGTCCCTTGATTTTGGTTTTTCATACCGGCAACTTCCTGCCGCAATATGCCAACAGCTCTCCGTTGGGTACTCGAAAAGACAGTGCGGTAGTGGAGTTATGTGAACGTTTCGCCCGTATGGGCTATGTAACTGCTTCGGTTGACTACCGATTGGGGTGGAACCCTCTAGCAGGTACACAAGAGGAAAGAACTTTCCAGCTGATCAACGCAGCTTATCGCGGAGTTCAGGATGCGAGAACAGCTGTGAGGTACTTCCGCATGAATGCAGCGGAAATGGACAACACCTATGGCATTGACCCTGACAAAATTGCCATGTTTGGTGACGGTACAGGTGGATACATTACGCTGGCATCAGCCGCCATTGCAGATTACAATGACATCATACTGGACAACGAAGGCAATCCAATTGAGGTGTTTTGGTACGATCCAGGAGACGGTTCATCCATTCCAATGGTCATTGAGCAAATCAACGGTGATCCGGAGGCGAAAAATGATGGGTTCACTCCAGACAGCGTGCAACTCTGCATCGGCCATTATCCTGAATACAGTTCAGAATTCAACTTTCAGATGAACATGGGGGGTGCCTTGGGTTCTGATAAATGGCTTGACGCAGGGGATCCAGCGATGGTGAGTTTTCATTGTCCACATGATCCGTTCGCTCCATATGGAACAGGAGTTCTAGTCGTTCCTACCACGGGGGAGCCTGTGATTGAGGTTACAGGAGCTTATGGAGCGCACACTTTGATCAACTCTTTCGATACACCGAACAACAATGACGTTTTTCAGACGGTCAACTTAGCGGATGACGTGTCCCTTGCAGCGAATGAGATCAACGAAGGAATGGATGGTCTCTATCCTGTATTGAACAACTATGCTGATGGCGCTCCGACAGAGCCGTTCGACAGCTCACCATGGCAGTGGTGGGATGTTGCGATGACACAGATGGTTGACACAGCGAATGGATCGGATATCGCGGCGACGCAATTGTCCTTGAATCCAACGATGGGACCAGATGAGGCATTGCCATGGTTGGACATCATTCAGGCTTATACTGCTCCTCGCATGTATTATGCTTTAGGTTTTGGTGAGGTGGAAAGCGTTGAAGAAGCGATTATGAATGAGGCATCGTTTGCGATTTTCCCCAATCCGACAAGTGGTTTAACAACCATAGATCTCAAGGTGCCAGCGACTCAGGCTTCATTGTATTCACTGGAAGGACGACTGGTTCGCCAATGGCCATTGGTCGGGATTCAGGGGCAATTTTCGGTTGACTTGAGTGACGTTCCCAGTGGGACATATGTCGTTCAAATTGACGGAGAGTCTCAGCGCATTTCGGTGGCGAGATAATATTTTATTCCAACGTATGAAAAGCCCCGACCATTGGATTGGCCGGGGCTTTTCTTGTTCAATAAAATACCGGGCTTACCTTCGGCTATAACGAGAATCGCTTTGCCCTCCGCGGTTGCCACCATTATTCTGTCCGCCGCTGCTGTTGCCTGAAGATTTCCCTTTGCCACGCTGAGGTCGACCTGAGCCGGATTGACCGCCACCTCCTTCACGCGTTGGCGCACTTCCTCCATCGCGGTCGGAACGGAAACGTTTCCCTGAACCGCCGCCCTTGTTTCCACTTCCACCGTGGCGTGGTTTTCCATGATTGAAGGGTTTCTTCTTCCTCTTCTTTTTCGAGCCACCTGATCCAGGAGCCTGCGGTCGTTGACTGGATTTGTTGAGATCAAGATCGAGTGCAGGTTTGGCCAAGTGCCAAGGATGGTCTGTGATGAGAGGCACTTCCCGTTTCATCAATTGCTGGATGTCTGACATAAACTTTCGCTCATCCGCTTCATTCACGAACGACCAAGCAACGCCTGAGGCGCCTGCTCTACCGGTTCGCCCAATTCGATGCACGTATGTTTCGGAAATGTTGGGTATTTCGAAGTTGATGACGTGGCTCACGCCGCTGACGTCAATGCCACGTGCTGCGATATCTGTCGCGACGAGGATGTTGATAGTGCCTTTGCGAAATCCTTGCATGGCCCTTTCCCGCTGAGGCTGGGTTTTATTTCCGTGAATGGCCGCCGCATTGAGTTTGTTCTTGCTCAAGTAACGCACGACTTTGTCTGCGCCATACTTTGTGCGCATGAATACCAAGGCGGTCTCCACTTCAGGCTGTTGAAGCAAATGCACCAGCAAATCGCGTTTGTCCGCTTGCATCACAAACATCATCTGCTGATCCACCGTTTCGGCAGCAGTGCTTTCACGAGCCACTTCTACCCGAACCGGATTCCGCAACATGGTGTTGGCGAATTCCAATATATTCGGAGGCATGGTCGCTGAGAAAAACAATGACTGCCGCTCTTTCGGAATGTGTTTAATGATACGTCGCAAATCGTGAATGAACCCCATATCCATCATGGTGTCCGCTTCATCGAGCACGAAATACTGCAAATGCTTTAGGTTCACGTAGCCTTGTTCCTGAAGATCAATTAATCGACCGGGCGTGGCCACAACGATGTCTACACCACGACGCAGTTTTTGCACTTGGCTCTTTTGGTTGACACCGCCAAAAATTGTAGCGGTATGAAGTTTTACGTGTTTGGTGTATTCGAGGATGTTTTCTTCGATTTGAATCGCCAATTCTCGTGTGGGTGTGAGGATCAATCCTCGAATGGGTTGGAATTGGCCGGAGTATCGATCCTGAGAAAGGCGGTGGATCATGGGTAAACTGAACGCGGCGGTTTTACCGGTTCCAGTTTGTGCAACGCCCAAGACATCTTTCCCGTCTAAAACAATGGGAATGGCTTCGGCTTGAATGGGCGTTGGGGTTTCATAGCCCAACGCATGGATGGCCGTGAGCACATCTGCGCTGAGGCCTAAATCGTCAAATGAATTCAAAGGGAGTGTTGTAGTGAGCAATGCACTTCATCGCGTCATTGCTGCTGCAAAGGTCGCACATTTCGTTCATTGTTCGACGATTCAGCATCTTGCTCGTAGCTCAATGTTTTTCGATTCCAACGTTTAATTTAATTTTTCGCCGTGCTGTGACGAATCGAGCCCGCGTTGTTCTTGGTCCGAGCTGACGCGCATGGGAATCATTGCATTCACAACTGCACAGAGACCATAACTGCCCCCAAATGCAAAGATAGCTACACCGAAAAGGGTAGCTAGGTGCATCAAGAACACATCGGGCTTCCCATGGATTAAACCGACATCTTCGGCAAGAACCCCCGTCAGAATCATACCCACAACGCCACCGACTCCGTGGCTAGCAAATACATCAAGGGTATCATCCACAGCTAATTTTTTCTGGAAGCGGATGGCCCAATTGCCTGCCAACGCTGCGAGGAATCCGATCAACATACTGTGTCCAAGTGAAACAAACCCTGCAGCAGGGGTGATGGCAACCAATCCCACAATCGCTCCGATGCAAGCGCCTAGAGCTGACATCTTGCGGTTCATGAATCGGTCGTAGAACATCCAAGTGATCATCGCTGTGGCTGAGGCTAAATTGGTATTCGCGAATGCTTTTACTGCGTCGGCATTGGCTGCGAATGCGGAACCCGCATTGAATCCAAACCACCCGAACCAAAGTAGTCCCGTCCCGAGAATAACAAAAGGAATGTTGGCTGGCTGATCATCGATTTCTTTTCGCTTTCCTAAGAAAAGTGCTCCTGCGAGTGCGGCAAATCCCGCAGACATGTGCACGACGGTGCCGCCAGCAAAGTCAAGCACACCGAGATTTCGTAAGAGACCATCCGGATGCCAGGTCATGTGTGCAAGCGGCGGATAAATGACGCAGGAAAAGAGCACCATGAAAAGAATATAGCTTCGGAATCGAATTCGCCCCGCGAAGCTTCCAGTTATGAGAGCGGGCGTGATAATCGCAAACTTCAGTTGAAACAATGAGAAAAGGAGGAAAGGAATGGTGGAAGCAAAATCTCCGTTGGGAGCAAGACCTACTCCGTTAAAGGCGAAATGGGTTGTAGGGTTACCAATGATGCCGCCGATAGAATCACCGAAGCAAAGGCTGAAGCCAACCGTAATCCACAGAACACTAATAACACCAAGAGCTACAAAGCTTTGGAGCATCGTCGAGATGACGTTTTTTTTATTGACCATTCCGCCATAGAAAAATGCCAATCCGGGCGTCATTAGCAGCACAAAAGCACTGGCAACGATCATCCAAGAGGTGTCTCCTGAGTCAATGCTCAAAGCTCCCTTTCCGGGCACGTATTTAGCGTAGTCTTCACCAAAAACACAAATCACTAAAACCAAAAAGGTCAGTGATAGAAAATTCCATTTTCTGCTCATTATCAAAAAAAGTTCCGAGAAAAGAGTGGGGTAATTGCCGCAGTCGAAAAGTATGGCATCGTGTCTAGACCCACAAGCCTTTTTTTGCTCTAAATCGAATGATTTTATATCATTTTCGAACAGAAATCGACGAAAAACGGAGAAAAAAAGCGTTTTAGCGCAAAACAATGCGTTGGGTTTGCGCTGTTTTTGTTGTTTCGATTACCAGGAGGTAGACCCCGCGCGGCCAGTTCTGGACGTGGAGCGTGGATTGAAACGGATGTTCCATTGTCATCATTTCTTGGCCTTGAGCGTTGAAGATCCGGAGAGCTTTGGACGATCCGGGCGCATTGATGAAAAGTTGATCGCTGGCAGGGTTGGGGTATGCAAAAAGAGATTCAACTTGATTGTTTGATGCATCAATACTCGCGGTGCAGTCCAGGTTATTGTCTACATAACTTTCGCGATCGGCAATAAATGGCTTCAGTCCGTAGAGTGTACCGCCCATTCCGCCTTGGTTGGAATTGAAGTTATTTTCGAACTGATTGTTGGAATACATTTTGTTGTCGTCCGCATAGACAGACGACTGCACGACCGCTTTTAATTCGTCGAGTCGTGGCTCGAGAAACTCGGAATTGAACCAATTTTCCTTCAACCAGCACATCTCAGCATGATAGGCTTCCCGTAGCACATCACTTTCCATGATGCGCTCGAGCAGTGGCCTGTTTTCATTTCCGCCATCAAAATCCAAGTCCAGCTGGGTCATGTTTCCCGGTACGCCAAACGCATAACTGCCAAACGTTTCATTTGAATCCCACTTAATCCATTGCCAGCGGTTTGTGGTCATGTTGCGATAGAGGTAGTAGTTCCGAGCTGAAAGCGTGTAAGTATCTAAGTTTGAGAACAAGTTGTCGAGAGCAGCAGACTGCAAATAAGGGGTGATGTCTAGGTGATCTTGCAACTGCGTTTCAAAGTCTTGATCGCTTGCGTTGTTGATGAATTCGATGAAATCAATCAAGTCTTCCCATCCATTGCTTTCGGTTTGCTTCAGATCATAAGCATTTTCGTAGAGCACTGTATCACTTCCGAGGTAGACGAGGCTTGCCTCATCGTCTCCACCCCCAAAATTGGACCCTGCCTTGAACAGATGCCCTTCATCGTCTCCGATGCTGCGGTCCAGGAATTGGTCGTCGATTTGTTCGGCGACGGTGTAAAATCCCCACGAAGTACCGTTGAAGGTTACTTCTGCAAAAGTGGCGCGTGGAGCAAGAATTCCAGCAGCTTCGCAGACATCATAGAATATTTTTTCCCGCACAAAAGTGGGGTCTTTAAAACCGTTGTTGAAGTTTAGCTTTTTGAGAAGGTCATACGATTGGCCGGCAATGAACCGGTTGAAGTCAACTTTGAATGGCTTTTTGTTGCCGGGATGCATCATGCTCGAATTCCCTTTCAGCCGAATGCCAACGGAATCCAGCATGGTTGTTCCAGTGTTTGAGGTGATGGAGATTCCAGCCGGGATGTAGTTCTGATCACCATTGTACTCGTCATTGAGCAGCGACCAATAACCGGAATCGTAAAAAGTCACATCAACACTGAGGACTTGATCACTACCAAAGACGTTGTTCCCTTCCGTTTGTCCGGATGCATGGGAAAAGCTGCACAATGCGAACAGCAATAATGGGATGAAATTTCGCATGGGTTGGTGGGTGGACACGGTTGAAAAAGGTTGAAGCGAAACGAAAAACCCCCTTGACGGAATGCCAAGGGGGTTATCAGTTCAATCGATTATTTGACGATTTGCAACCGGGAAGTTCCGGAGGTATCGTTGGTTATGATTTGCACAATGTAATGGCCTACAGGAAGGTTGAGGTCCTGCGGTTGGTTGCGGGTCACATTGGACAAGGAGACCACGATTTTTCCGGTTGCATCTACAACCGTTACATCAGCAGTGTTGTCGCTTCCAGACCACGAAAAAGTAACTGCTCCTTGCGCTGGATTTGGATAAACGTCCGTGATGAACGCTGCCTCATCCTCGGCAAGGCCATTGACATTTCCAAGGTTAGCCCGGAGGCAAAAGGATCCTTCTGCCGACCAATCGTATAAACCAATGTCCCAATGGAAACCATCAAAGCGCAGGAAATATTCGGTTCCGTCTTCAGAGTCAAGTCCGACTTGAGACCACCAAAAGCCTTCATCGGGATTGATGTCTTCACTGCAGTCGATAGGTACTAATTCACCGCAATCGCCTTTGTATAAAGCCATTTGGCTGTCATAACCGAAGTAATAAGCGTTATAGTCAGGGTCGAGTCCGCATTGGGAGTGGGTAATTGTGTAGGAGTTGCCGTCGCCGGTAAAAGAGAACCAAACGGAGCCGTCATCTGTAGCGTCTTCCCAGCATTCTGTTCCTAGCATATCAGCATTGGGATTCATTCCGATTCCGCTTCCAACTTCAGAGTCATCGAACGGGCCAACAAACCCCGGACTGCTAACAGTTGTGGCATCAAATATTTCATTGATATTTCTCGCTCCATCGCAGATTGTATGCTCTGTCATAGGTTCGACCCCAACAGCATGGAGACAAAAACTTCCAGCAGAAATGCCTTGGAACGTATTACCTTGATAATGGTTATAACCGTCTACCATTATCCAATAATCGACCCCTTCCATAGCTTCGAAATTAAAAATCGAATACCACCAGCCTAAGTTGCTGTCCCATTGATACATGATGTCATCATTTGCGACGATTAAGCTCAATGAATCGCATGTTCCGCTGTAGAGAGCCGCTTGAGTGTCATTTGCATACATCGCCGCTCCCGGGCACCAATTCCCAGTAGCCATTTGATATACACCGCCGTCTCCAGTGAACTTGAACCAAACTGATTGATCAATAGATGGTTCTGTTTGACCTACCGCGACATCAAACCAGAGATCAACGAGGTTTGAAGAAAGTTCCGGCTCTCCTGTAGCATCAACATTAGAATATGGACCCAGAACAGCGCCAACACCTATTTCTCCGGTAAATAATTCGGAAATATCAATGGCGTCTGCGCAGAGGTCGTTGGCCGGTTGGGCAAAGGCAATGTTCCCAAGAAGAAGCATTCCTGTTAAAAGAGGGGATTTGGTTTTCATGAACAAAGGAATATGTGAGCCATAAATTTAATGAATACAAGGGCGATTTGCGTCTCACTCGATCCGAGTTTTCACACCAATGATTGCGTTAAATCAACACCCCCTCCACGATACGGTTGTGATCATAGTGACTTTCACTAAAAGCCAGGATGGGGAAGAAAACCCAGCCCAATAAAATGAGTCCTACGCCGAACCCTTCTGAACGGCCGAAAACTTTGGCGAGCCGAAGTTGGTCAATGATGCTCAAAAACACCATGCCTAACGCTCCGACGGCAGGGATGGCGATGCTGAAATAAAGCAAAATCCACCATCTGGGGCGTTTGATGACTTGGGTATAGATGTAGAGATTGTAAAATGGTATTAGAATCGCCCAGCCGGGCTGTCCAGCCTTGGAATATAGCCGCCAAAAAGCGGCAATGAAAATGAGAATGACCGGTATAACAAAAGCGAGATAAGCCATAATGAGTCCAAACAAAAAGGCACTATCGAATAAAAAGCTGGGCATGTGAAGAAGGTTATAGAGAAGAAAGGTCGTGAATTAATTGAAAAGAGAACGTTAGAAAAAACCCAGGGACCAAAATGGTGCTGGGGCTTTTTGCTTTTTGGAAACTGCTTCGATTCAGTTGCGAGCAAAGATTTCTGACACATTCTCCTCAATCGTGTCGCACAAAGCGTCGAGTGGCAGGTCATTTTCGTCCACTCCAAAAGGGTCTTCAATTTCCTCTGCGATTAGCTCCACACTCACGAGGATATAAAACACAAGCATCACTACCGGGACACTCCACCAGGCAAACGTAGCCACAAAGCCTATGGGAAGGGTGATGACGTATAGAAAGATGAACTTTTTGAGGAACATACTGTAGCTGTATGGCACAGGCGTTTTGAGGATGCGCTCACACGCACCTAGTACATCGATCATCCGTTCAATATTTTGAGCAATAAGCCAGTGCTCCTGGGCGGAGAGCTCGCCTTGTGCGAGCAGCTGTGAAGATTGGCGTTCCATCGATTGAGCCCAAGCGTTCGGAACGTGCGTGACATCAGAGAATTCAGTGGCACTGGGTGGAATGGCGGTGCCGGGCTGGTTTGGCCGCAGGTGGTTTCGCAACGCCTTAACAAATCCAGGAATGGCCTCGTTGAAATGCTCGTGAGCCGATTGGCTGGGGGTAAATTCTCGCACGCGTAGCGCCAGTGTGCGGGAAACATTTACCAATGACCCCCATTGCTTTCGTCCTTCCCACCATCGGTCGTAGGCTGTGTTGGTCCGAAAGACCAAAAACAACGACAACACAAACCCCAACAAAGAGTGAACGGCGTTGCTCACTTCCATGGGCTGCTCGAGCAGTTCAAGTTCGATGTAGCATATTCCTGCGGTAAAAGCGCCCATGCCTGCCATTGCCGGCAGCAATTTGCGGATTACCTGGCGGTTGTACGGGTGAAAAATAAGGCTGAACCAGCTTTTGGGATTGTAGTGAATCATGAGAAGATCAAAGGTGCAAAATTAAATACAGCCATTACACAATGGAGACCAACAGAACCCTTCGTGAGTAATCCCCGCCAAGCTTCAAAGAAGATTCAATCTAAGATGCGGTTCTTAAGATTGGGTTGCCATTCGCAAGCGATGTTTTGGGAGAAGAAGCGTGTTCTGTTTTTCGCGACTAGTTGATAACCCCAATGTGGACATTGACGCATGAAAAATGACCACGGTGGATTTAGAAATTTGGCAAGAGCCACAATTGCTTTGCTGCCAGTGTACGATGTTTGATTGTGATAAAACACGAGGCCCTCATATGGTGGGGTGATCAGCGCTTTATTGAGGAATTTTTTGGCGGTGTTTCCACCGAGAGGGGCGAACTTAAGCGACTGAGATTTCTCGTGTTGCGCCAACCACTGCACGCTTTTTTGGCACAATGTGCAAGGCCCGTCGAAGAATACAATTGACTCTTCCACAATCAATTCGATTGATATATTAATGTGACGCGGGCATTGATGCCATCCGCAGGCAAAATGCCTGGCCCTGGATATGCCAGGGCGCGCCGGGTGAAATAATTGTTGTTGGTCACATTATTTACTTTAATCCCAAAGGTCCAGTTTTTCTTGATTTGTCGGCCCACTGAGAGGTCACAAATGGCAAATGCCGGGATGAGGCCATGAAGAGCTGATGAGGTGTACGTGGAGTTGGTGGCCTCGGTGAATTGTTCACCTGTGTATTGACCGAAAACTTGAA
>DCPZ01000003.1 GCA_002323795.1 Flavobacteriales bacterium UBA1531
TGCCATCGGAGTCTGCAATCATTGAAGTAGAAGTTTTAGAATTTGATCCGCTTGAGGTGAATATCGTGGAGGAAACGATTCAACTTGAATGTAACGGATTAGTGGACATTCAGGCGGTAGCGAATGGTGGATACGATTTGGCGGCTGGCGGCTTTTATGAATACGATTGGGAGGATCAAGACGGGAATAACTTGTTTGCCTCTTGGTTTGACCCTTCATTGTTGTCTCTAAGCACGTGGCAAAATGCAGACGAGGTGTTTGTAACGGTGACGGATGCTTGTGGAATGGAAATGGTTGATAGCGTAGAAATTACCTACAATATCCCTCCGATTGTAGTTACTGTGGACGAGCAAATTGATGTGCTCTGCAATGATCCTTTTAGCATCACAGCATCTGCAACGGGCACAGGTCCATTTAATTATACATGGTTGGACGGTGGTTCTTGGCTTGGCTGGGGTAATCCGTTGAATTGGGCAACAAGTTCTGACGAAAGCATTGTGCTGGACGTCAGTGATGCCTGCGGTCAAGTGGAATCGGTAGACATCGAGATCACGGTGGATGCTCCTGAGGTTATTGTGACTCTGCCCGACGGTTTGGTCGGACCTTGTACGGAGGTTTTCAATCTGCAAGCCGATGTAACCAGTGGCTCAGGAGGGTATCAATATTCATGGTTCCAGAACGGAATTAATATGAATGAAAGTGGAGACAACATTGACGTCCAATTGACGGAAACGGCGACGTTTACGGTGAATGTGGATGATGGCTGTGGCCAAAGTGGAACGGATAATGCTCAAGTAGCTATTGACAACCCGCCGTTGGTCATTGAGTTGGGGCCAGATATCTATGGAAGCTGCGTAGATTACACATCAATCCCGGTGGATGTCATAAGTGGTTCTGGCGATTATCAATACGAATGGTTCGTTTCCGGTGAACCTTACGATGACGACGACGAAATTACCATTCAGTCTTATGTGACCATTCCGGTTGGTATCTTTGTTCAGGATGGTTGCGGCGGCTCGACAACCGACTCACTCGTTTACCATATCCCTGACATTCCGATTGTGCTCGAGATCACGCCATCAACAACCATCTGTGTTGGAGATGGGATGTCACTAGAAGCCCTTGCCATGGGTGGTGAGGAAGGATTCACATACTATTGGCCATCGCTTGGAACATATGGTCCGATCCAATACATCACTCCAACTCAATCGGCCACTTACCCGGTTATAGCTACAGACATTTGTGGAGATGAAATGGACATTGCAAGCACGGTAGAAGTGCAGTATCTATTCAGCGATTTTACAGTGAGTAGCACGGAGGAAAATGAGAACCGATATACTTTCAGAGCCACACCCAATCCACCGGAGCCTTATGTCGGAGCTTATGGATATGATTGGAACTTTGGAGACGGATCAACCTCGGATGAACCTCTTGTTGTGCACGAGTTTGATGGTTTAAGCGACTACACTGTGACCCTCGACGTCACGAGCTGGGCGGGATGTACGAATCAGTCCTATACAGTTGTGAGAGGTCCTGTTTTACTTTATGTACCAACTGCCTTTACTCCGAATAATGATGGAATCAATGATGCTTTCAAAGTGATTGGAGGTCAAATCAAGGATTACGAACTATGGATTATGAATCGTTGGGGAGAAATGGTGTTTCACAGCACTTCACTGGATGATTTCTGGATGGGTGATGTGAATGGTGGAACGCATTTTGCTGAGAATGGAATTTACAATTGGATCATTCGATTAAAGGGATTCGATACAGATGCTGAAGAGTATACTGGAACGCTTCAGTTGATGCGTTAAAGGAAAACGAGCCTTTGGAGTGTAAATTTTAGGTGGTTTCCGTCTGACAAGTTCAAAACGATTTAATTTGCGGCCATGAATATGACCAAAGCAAAATCGTACCAAGGACCCTTTATCATTGTGACCTCTCTGTTCTTTATGTGGGGATTTATCACAGTGATGGTTGATGCCTTAATTCCACGTTTAAAGGATGTTTTTGAATTGACTTTTCTTCAAGCAGGACTGGTGCAATTTGCGTGGTTTGCGGCATACGGAATCTTGAGCATTCCTGGTGGAAACTTGATCGAGCGCATCGGATACAAACGGGGAATATTGACGGGGCTTGGACTCGCAGCCTTAGGTTGTCTTCTTTTTTATCCAGCTGCAGCTACTCGCGTTTATGGTTTGTTTTTACTCGCCTTATTTGTAGTAGCTGGAGGACTTACCATTTTGCAGGTTGCAGCCAATCCTTACATTTCCGTTCTTGGCTCTCCTGAGCGAGCATCTAGCCGGTTGAATCTTGCTCAGGCTTTTAATTCCTTAGGTACGACCATTGCGCCCATTGTGGCTGCAAGTTTTTTGTTGAGCGATCAGATCTTGTCGGGTGACGAGCAAAGCCAACTCAATCCGGAGGCTTTGGACTTTTACCGCACAGCAGAGGCATCGGCCGTGCAAGGACCCTTTGTGGCTTTAGCCATGGGATTTCTAATGCTAGCTGTTTTGATTGGTGCAAGCAAATTACCCCGAATCCTCGGAGCCAATAGCGAAGGAGGTTTACGTGATGCTTGGAAGAATAAAACATTGCGTTTTGGGGCTATTGCAATTTTTGTTTACGTTGGTGCGGAAGTTGCCATCGGCTCTTACATGGTTGGCTACGGACTTGAGTTGGGCGTTGGAGAAATTATTCGCGACAATGCTGCTCTGTCTTCTATGGCAGCTTTGGCTGCCAGTATCAGGGGAATGTCACTTGAGGGCATCGACGCCAAAGGATTAATCGGAGCTTTGCTGACCTTTTACTGGGGTGGTGCGATGATAGGTCGCTTCATAGGAAGTGCTTTGATGCAGCGGATTGCGCCAAATAAACTTCTTTCTATTTTCGCTTTAGGTGCGGCAACGATGGTTGTGCTGAGCCTCTTGACCTCCGGAGTTACGGCACTTCTTGCTCTTTTGGCTGTTGGGTTATTCAATAGCATCATGTTTCCAACGATCTTTACCTTAGGAATTGGAGAGTTGGGGGATTTAAAGCCGTTAGGCAGTGGTATTCTGTGTACCGCGATTGTAGGAGGTGCATTCATACCGCCAGCTGTGGGTGCTTTAGCCGATGGCTCTGGTTTTGCAGTAGCCCTGGTACTTCCTGTTCTATGTTACCTGTACATTCAGTATTTCGCAACTAAAGTTGCCGGCAGGAATTGAGCGGCTAACAGCTCGGTAATTCCGGAAGTTTGGCGGCTGGATTTGATAAGAATTGTAAAAAGGTTATGCACAATGCCAACCTTTTGAGCGGAAATGCTGTTCTTTCGCTGAGCGAACTATGTTTGTTTCGTATCTTAAGTATTAAAGATTACAGCTATGGCCCGGAAAAAGCGTGCAAAGGAATTGCAACCCAACATCAAAGTCCGACTTGATCGTCGAACAGTTATTACGGTGCGAGATGAGGAGAAGCTTGCCTTTTGGAAAGAAAAATATCCAGAGTTAGAAGTTCTGGAAAGCTAATTGCGCGAATTCGTTCGGTAGATTAGGTCACCGAGCAATCGCGTTTCATAAAGACTGAAAAAGCCGGATGATGTCCGGCTTTTTTTGACTCACGATGAAGCGAATCTTTGAGAAGGGAATTGACCTTAGGCAATTTCAGCTTGCTTCCAAGGAGCAAAAGCCAATTGCTCTCGTCCTTTTTTCGTGAGGGTGTAACCATTTTTATTTTGCAACATACCATCTAAGTATAAATTGGTGATGCGTTCACCTATCCTCGCCTGACCAACACTCAAGTCTGTATCCGCTTCAATGCGCTTCCAAAAGTTTCTTTCCAACACGGCAAGGCGAATGTGTGACTGCTGCTCTTGCTTGTATGTGTGGATGATGTCGAGGATCATGTAATCGTACTTGTCCATGAGTGGGTGATTGTAGAGGTTAGGTTTTGGTTGTGTGCAGCCAGATGGACTACAAGCGCAAAGTAGCAGGCTACAGCTACAAACGCCCCCACAATCACCAGAGAAATATGAACGAATTGTTAACGACTCTCAGAAAGATGTTGAAGACTTGTGAATAGCTCAAAAAACAGATGCCTCATGCCCTTGAAACCAGAGAGATGCGTGCTCAAGATGGCATCAGTTCTTATCGCCGAGTTCTAAATTCCAACGGCCGCGAATTGTTTTTCCATTGTTCAGATGAGTCCTCAGCAAAGACATGAATTCATCGCGTTGGATTTCGATGGCTCCAAGGCTGCTGAGATGGTTGTTTTGAATCTGACAATCAATCGGTCCAAAGTGGTTGCGTCTTGCCCATTCAATGAGATGGATAAAGGCGATTTTGGAGGCGTTGCTCTCACTGGAATACATACTTTCTCCAAAAAACATGCGCCCTATGGATACACCATATAAGCCTCCAATGAGCTTTCCGTTCCGCCAAGTTTCAAATGAATGAGCCAATCCCAATTCATGGAGTCGCAGATAAGCCTGAACGATTTCCTCAGAAATCCAAGTTCCCTCACCGTCTTTCCTCAATTCTCCACAATTGCGAATCACCTCCTCAAATTTCGTGTCGACCTTGACTTGAAAGTCTTTTCGGTTGAGCACATTGCGCATACTCTTCGATATTTTGAGGTCTTCAAGACGCGCTATGCATCGTTTTTCAGGAGCCCACCAGAGTATGGGGTCATTTTCACCGTACCACGGAAAAATGCCTCCTTCGTAGGCTGCGATGAGGCGCGCTTCATTCAGGTCTCCACCAATGGCGAGCAATCCTTCCCAAGCTTCATGCAATGGAGGGAAGCCAATGGTGTCATCCAACATGGCTATGCGCGGCTGTTCTGTCATCGTGGTATTTCTTCGTCGAAGATAATGGATGCTCGTACATTCTGCCGCATTTTTGAGTCATGATTGAGCAACATCTACAATTCATTCAATCGTTGTCCAATAGCATCAAAAGTGAGGGAATTTCATTTGGCGAAATGGCGGATGCGTCTATGCCATTTAAGCGTCCATCCGCAGCTGATGCGTTAGTGCAGCGTGCGGACATTCGGCACGCATCCGTTCTGCTGGCGCTCGTTCCACAGAATGGAAAATGGTGTCTTGTTTTGATGAAACGAACTGAATATCCAGGAGTACACAGTGGACAAATATCAATACCTGGTGGGGAGTTTGAAGCAACAGATTCCAACGCAAGAGAAACGGCGCTGCGTGAGTTCAATGAAGAGATGGGAGTTGCTCTGAATGGCAAAGAGATATTTGCCCAACTTACAGATCGATACATCCCCCCAAGTCAATTCATTGTAACGCCATTCCTAGCCTGTCTCACGCGCATGCCCAATTGGAACATTGATAAGACTGAAGTGGCCGCTTTACTCATTATTCCCGTCGAGCAATTCTTGTCGAATGATTCACTGAGAATGACTGAAATTGGACTGGCTGCGGGGTCCACCATTTCACTTCCAGCCTATCACTATCAAGAGCACGTCATTTGGGGAGCAACAGCGATCATGCTGACTGAATTTGTTGCAGCTTGGAAAAGTACTTTTTCAGATCCCGTTGCAGCAGCGTCCGTGGTTGTGTGATTCCTCTTTGATGTGCTGTACTTTTGCGGCATGAATTCCATAGTACACTTGATTTCAGGTAGCGAGCAAGACGCCTTGAATGCCCTAGAACAGGCAAAGGAAAGCGGAAACATTCAGTGGGTGCGTCCTATGCTTGAAGCCTTTCGTGATCGTCCTGAAGGGCTTCTGCGAACAGAAATCGGCTCGATGCTCGGCGCTCTCAAGATTTCAGATGGAGCGGAGGTGATGGGAGATGCTCTAGAAGATCCGGATTTTGAGGCGGTGCACGCAGACATCATTGGCTTTTTATGGAGCTGTGGTTTTCAATCTGAGGATCAACTGCGCTCTGTCGTGAATTGCGCTGCAGATGGTGATTTTAGATGCGCCATGGAGGCATTAACTTGGATCGAGGAGTTGGAATCGGTCAACGATGAAAATGCCCTTTGGGATGCGTTGTTGATTATTCGTGGTGTTACAGAAGAAGGACGTTCGGACGGAACGCAACCATTGTTTGAGGCGATGCACAAGGCGTTAAGTTTGCTCGAGAGAACGCAGTGATAGGTGCTCCTCGATCTTAAGTCTGAATCATACCTGTTCGAAATGGCTCGATGGGAGCGTGACTGGCCATGGAGATGCCGCTGCTGATCCAATGGCGCGTGTCTTCAGGATCGATGATTGCATCTACCCAAAGCCTTGCCGCTGCATAAATGGGTGAAGTCTGGTGTTCATACTTTGAGGCGAGGGAGTCAAAAAGCTCTTTTTGTGCGGTTTCGTCGGGTTTTTCACCCTTTTTTTTGAGACGCGCTATCTCAATTTGTTGCAAAACTTTCGCGGCTTGTTCACCACCCATAACAGCGAGTTTAGCAGATGGCCATGCTACGATGAGTCGGGGGTCATAAGCTTTGCCACACATGGCGTAATTTCCTGCGCCATAGCTGTTGCCAACGATGACAGTAAACTTTGGAACAGTTGAATTTGCAACTGCATTGACCATTTTCGCTCCATCTTTGATGATACCGCCGTGTTCGCTGCGTGAGCCCACCATGAAGCCTGTGACATCTTGCAAAAAGATCAACGGAATTCCTTTTTGATTGCAATTCATGATGAACCGTGCAGATTTGTCAGCACTGTCCGAGTAGATTACCCCTCCAAATTGCATTCCATCTTTTTTTGACTTCACCAATTTTCTTTGATTGGCAACGATGCCTACACTCCAGCCATCGATCCGTGCGTAGCCAGTGATGATGGTCTTTCCGTATTCTTTTTTGTACTCTGTAAACGAATCAGCATCCACGAGGGATTTGATCAGTTCATGTGTAGCATAAGGCTGATTCCGCTCACCAGGTAATACGCTGCAGATGCCAGGTCCATTTGGCTTATTGGATTTTTCTCGGCTGAAGCCCGCTGGGTTGGTTTCAATGCTTTGATGCCCAATGAGCTTTCGAATGGTGTGTAGCGCGTCTTCGTCATTCTTACATTTATAATCGGTCACTCCACTGATGCCACTGTGAGTGTCAGCGCCACCAAGCGTTTCGTTATCAACGTCTTCGCCAATGGCTGCTCGAACCAAGAAGCTGCCAGCAAGAAAAATGGACCCGGTGTCCTCCACGATGAGTGCTTCGTCGCTCATGATGGGCAGGTAGGCACCGCCCGCGACACATGAGCCCATCACTGCAGCGATCTGTGGTATCCCCATGGCACTCATCTTTGCGTTGTTTCGAAACATTCTACCAAAGTGTTCTTTATCTGGGAATATTTCGTCCTGCATCGGCAAGAAGACGCCAGCACTATCTACCAAGTAAATAATCGGGATGCGATTTTCCATCGCGATTTCTTGAGCGCGTAGATTTTTCTTACCAGTAATCGGAAACCAAGCTCCGGCTTTTACAGTTGCATCATTTGCCACGGCGATTACCGTTTTCCCAACGACCTGCCCAATTTGAATTACAACCCCGCCAGCAGGGCATCCACCATGCTCATCGTACATTCCCTCACCTGCCAGACCTCCGATTTCAATCGGTCGTGATCCGGGGTCAAATAGGAGCTCAAGGCGCTCTCGAGCGGTTTTCTTTCCTTTCGAATGCTCTTTGTCGATGCGTTTTTGCCCTCCACCTTTTGCAGCTATTTGAATGCGATCACGAATGGGAGTCCATAGCAATCGCATGGCGTCCTCGTTTCGGTTGGCCTCGATGGATTGAGAAGATTGGTTGTTCGGCATGTGGTAAAGTTAAGTGGAGCGGTACATTTGTTGCATCGTGTACTTCAAGTTCATTTTAAGATATCATCCATTTCGGGTTTCATTCATCCTTGTATTCGCATTGGTGCAGGGTTGCCAGTCTCCTCAGGAGGCCCCCACATTTGGGAGCGAATCTTCGTTTAATTACCAGTCGCCGTCATTTGCTCAAGGATTTCGCTGGAAAATATTGGCAGCGCCGCCGGCGCAAGAGCCCATTTCGTGCTTGGAAATCTTTGATGTTGCGTTTGAGCATATCGAGACAACAGTTTACAGAGATTCGATCGCTTTTAATTTGGACTCATGCCCTAGTGGGGAACGAGTGGTTTTAAGGGGTGTTTCCAATGAAGATTTCCAAACACAAACGAGCCGCCAGCGCTCGAAACTGGCCACTTTAAGCACCACTCACGTCGCGTTGCTGGAGGCCTGGGATGACTCCCTGGAACACTGGGCGGGAGGTTCCTTTGTCGATTACATTCAGTCAGATCGAGCTCAATTGCTTCTTTCACAAGAAGAAGCAATTAATTATGGAGGCAATCCAGAGTGGGATTTAGAAATGTTGATCTCTCATCAACCTGCAGCACTTTGCATTTATCCCTTCGGTAACCCAATCAATGATGCCAGTTGGGCTTCGATGATTCCCATTGTTCCTATTTTGGAATACCTCGAACCACATCCACTCGGTCGAGCTGAATGGATGAAGGCTTTAGGTTGGTTGGTGAATGATTCTGCTTGGCATAGGTCGAATTTGGCATTTGACGAGATTGCCAGGAAATATGAATCGATACGTAATTCGAACAGAAATCACGATGAATTTCGGGTGTTTACGGGAAGTGTTGAACAAGGTGAATGGCATGCGCCAGGTGGTGGTAGTTTCATCGCGACCTTGCTTCGTGATGCGGGAGTGACGTATGTTTTTGACGATCGATTGGGGCGAGAGAATGTTCGGATTCCACTTGAGGAGATGATAGAAATAGGTACCCAAGCGGATGCGTGGGGTTTGGTGTTGCAACATGCTGGTGATTCCCTTACGATCGAGAGTTTATTGCAAAAAGATGAACGCAATCGTCTGATTCTTCCGAACACGAGACGAGTCTTCGCTGCCAACACGACGCAATGTGATTACTTCGGCTGGTGGGTTGCAAGACCCGACGCCATGCTTGAAAACTTGACCTGTTTGTTTGGAGAAGATTCTTGTGTGATGGATTCAGAACCTTGCTTCAATTGGCTTCCAGAATGAAGTACAGTCAAATCCTTTGGTTGGCTATTGGAGCGATTTTGATTTTGTCAATCAGTCACTTGCTGTGGGGATCGACCAACTTGGAATGGGGAGGTATAGCGTCGTGGTTTAGTTCATCCCCGGAGTTATCGGCCACCGTTTTTTTTGAGGTGAGACTTCCTCGGGTTTTAATGGCCATTGCGGCTGGATCGGGTCTTGGAATCTCGGGATTGATGATGCAGACTTGGTTCCATAATCCTTTGGCGGGACCTTCTGTGCTGGGAGTGACTTCAGGCGCAGGAATGGCGGTTGCGATTGTGGTTTTGACGGGAATGGGAGGAGGATGGTTAGCCAATGCTATGGCTGCAAGTGTCGGGAGTTGGCTGGCCCTTGTTCTCGTATGGGTGGTGTCAACTCGTTTTCGAGGTTTGGCGTCCTTGCTGATTTTTGGTCTTATGCTGAATTATGTTTTAGGCGCTTTGGTGACGGTGTTGCAAGCGGAAGCACGAGAAAAAGCATTGCAACAATTTGTTTTTTGGGGCATGGGGACATTCGGCCAGGCGACTTTGTTTACAGCTGGAATCGTGCTTCTACTTGTCTTGTTTTCGACTTTGTTGGCTTTCAATTGGCACAGGGATTTGGACAAGTGGACCATGGGTGAAATCACGGCAAGAAGCATGGGGGTTGATGAGTCACGATTGCGCCAAGGGCTTATTTTGATGACAGGATTACTTGCAGGGTCCATTACTGCGGTGTGTGGTCCTGTAGCATTCCTTGGCCTTGCCACACCTCACTTGGTTAAGTTGCTGACAGTGCATAGAAGCCATAAACGCTTGATTCCATTGACGGCTTTCGTCGGTGCTTTATTGGCGTTGCTCGCCGACTGGGGAGTCAAAGGGGTTGGAGTTTTTGATGGAGGGTGGCCGCTGAATGCGGTGCTTTCATTATTGGGTGCACCCATGGTCGTTTGGGTCCTTGTGCAACGGAATTTTGCGCACTCATGAGTACGCAACATTCGAATCATAAGGAGCATGCGATTCGAGCATCTGGCCTATCAGTCGGTTACCTGGGTCATTCGAATGTTTTGTCGGATCTATCCTTCGAATGGCGTGGGAAAGGCATTCATCTGATCATTGGAGAGAATGGCTCCGGCAAAAGCACTTTGATCCGAACGTTGGCAGGGCTTCAGAACCCTACAGCTGGCCATGCAATTTGGGACGAAGAAGACGTAAGCAGCATTGCCTCACCTCGTCGAATTTTAAAAATGGCTTTTGTTCAGAGTATTCCGCCGCGTCAGTCTGAGTTGACGGTAGATGAGGCACTGGCATTAAATGAATCAGATCAAGCTAAAGTCCATGACTGGCTGTCCGCCTTTGGTTTACTTCAAATGCGGCATAAATCGCTCTGTGAACTCAGTGATGGATTGGCACAGCGCGTGATGCTCGTGCGGGCCATTTTACAAGATACGCCTTGGATTTTGATGGATGAGCCTACAGCTTTTTTGGATGTTAAATCTCGGCAAGTGATGTGGTCGCATTTGTCAGCACTGGTTCAAAAGGGGAGGCATATCATGGTTTCCAGTCACGATTATCATCTGCTCCAGGGAAATCTGGATTTGACCAGCGTTACTGCGATCGCATCACATGGATTAATATCACTTGACCCCGCCGGTTCATTCGAAGAATGGAATGCGAGTATTTGATCGAAAAGTTTAGCAAGTTTGGCATCATTGTTATCGAAAAAAAGGACGTCGTAATTGTAAATTTGTTTCAACTTCACGTCCATGCCCACCATTGCTCGAATGATTTTTGCTTTTGTCTTCATGTCTGCGATTTTGGCACTAGTCGAATGGCTTTCGTTTCGTTTATTGAGTCGTCGACTATCTGAACGACCAGATTGGTATCGGATTCGAGGTGCTTGGTTATTCCTCATCGTGCTGATTTGGATTGCGTTTGTGATCAATGGATTCATGTGGCCCACGTGGCGTGCAACGCACCCACGTTTGCTCAGCTTCATGTCCATCTCATTCTTCGTCATCTTCATTCCGAAACTCGTGATGGCTGGGTTCGAGTTGTTAGAACTCTTGCGCTCGGGGGGATTTTCACTCGTCAATCGAATGGCTGGCAGTTCCCGCCCAATTTCACGAGAGTCGTTTTTAACTCAACTGGGTCTTGGCGGTGCAGGGCTGACATTTGCGAGTTTTTTATACGGGGTTACTTGGGGCAAATACGCTTATCGCGTGGAACGGATCAAAATTTCCATAACCAACCTGCCTTCGGCTTTCAACGGATTTAAAATCGTTCAGTTCTCAGATGCTCATTTGGGAAGCTTCGTCGATACGCCGGGACCTGTGCTGGATGCGCTGGAGGAAATCAATGGCTTAGCTCCAGATGTCATTCTTTTTACGGGGGATTTGGTCAATACCCATGCTAATGAAGCTGAGCCGTGGATTGAAGCGTTCAGAAAGTTGGATGCGCCCCTTGGAAAATTTTCAATCATGGGCAACCATGACTATGCCGATTATGGCCCTTTCGAGGAATATGAGCGGGAGGCGAGCCGAAAGCGAATCAAGGAAATTCACAAAGAGATGGGTTTTCGTTTGCTGTTAAACGAACACCATCATTTTGAAAGAGAAGGAGAAAGAATTGCATTAATTGGTGTGGAGAATTGGGGGAAAGGCTTTCGCAGAAGTGGAGATTTGAAGGCCGCGATGGAAGGGAGTGATGCTGAATCGATGTTCTCCATTTTGATGAGTCATGATCCCACGCATTGGGAAGAAGAAGTGATGCATGGCAAGGCGCCAATAGAGCTCACATTGAGCGGCCACACACATGGCATGCAGTTTGGAGTTGAAATCCCATGGTTGGGCATCAAATGGTCTCCGAGCCAATGGCGCTACGAACGATGGGCTGGTCTTTACAAAGAGGCCAGTCAGTTCTTGCACATCAATCGGGGGTTTGGTGTGCTTGGGTTTCATGGACGAGTGGGGATGCCACCGGAAATTACAGTTTTGGAAATCGAGCAAGCATAAATTGGTTCGGCGTAATATTGCGGTCGAAAGTTTAGAAAATAAATACCATGTCAGACGATAAAAAGGTCATTTTTAGCATGCACAAGGTCAATAAGGTGACCCCAGCGGGCAAGCAGATATTGAGGGATGTGACCTTGGGTTTTTACCATGGTGCCAAAATTGGAATCCTTGGTGCCAATGGAGCTGGTAAGTCAACTGTGATGCGCATCATCGCTGGATTGGATGAAGCCTACACAGGGGATGTGACCTGGTCGCCCAATATTTCAGTGGGTTATCTTTCGCAAGAACCGGAATTGGACGAAAGCAAAACGGTTCGCGAAATTGTCGAGGAAGGGACAGCTGAAATCGTAGCCGTTTTGAAGGAATATGAAGAGATCAATGCGAGGTTCATGGAGGATGAGATCCTGAACAATCCAGATAAGATGGAGGCTTTGATCAATCGTCAAGCTGAAGTACAAGATAAGATTGATGCATTGAACGCTTGGGAATTGGATACCAAGCTCAACATTGCCATGGACGCGTTGCGATGCCCTCCGGATGATGCCAAAATAGAAATGCTCTCAGGGGGTGAACGTCGCCGTGTAGCCCTCTGCCGTCTGCTGTTGCAGCAACCTGATGTATTGCTGCTCGATGAGCCGACGAATCACTTGGATGCCGAATCGATTGATTGGTTGGAGCAACATCTGGAGCAGTACACAGGCACTGTTTTGTGTGTGACCCACGATCGTTATTTCTTGGACAATGTGGCCAAGTGGATTTTGGAGTTGGATCGGGGTGAGGGCATTCCTTACGAAGGCAATTATGCCTCTTGGTTGGAACAAAAGACCAAGCGACTGGCTCAAGAAGAAAAACAGGCATCGAAGCGCCAAAAGGAATTGGCGCGTGAGTTGGACTGGGTTAAGCAATCACCGAAAGGGCGACGTGTCAAGAACAAGGCGCGTGTCAATAATTATGAGAAGATGCTCGCAGAAGGGACCAACGAGAAGGACGCAAGGTTATCCATTCCAATTCCCAATGGACCGCGACTGGGCAATCTCGTTATCGAGGCTCAAAAACTGCAAAAAGCATTTGGCGAGAAGCTCTTGATTGAGGACTTAAGTTTTAACCTTCCACCTGCGGGCATCGTAGGCGTAATTGGTCCAAACGGCGCGGGTAAGACAACCTTGTTCCGAATGATCATGGACGAAGAAAAGCCTGATGGAGGTTCATTCAAGAAAGGAGAAACCGTTGAGATTGGTTATGTTGATCAGCGTCATGCTTCGATTGATCCTGAAAAAACGGTTTGGGAGGTTGTCAGTGGAGGCACAGATCAGCTCGAAATCGGAGGCAAGCTTTTCAATAGCCGTGCCTACGTCTCCAAGTTCAATTTCAACGGATCCGATCAGCAAAAGAAGTGTGGCGTGCTATCTGGTGGTGAACGCAATCGTCTGCATTTGGCAATGACTTTAAAAACAGAAGCAAATGTGCTTCTGTTAGACGAACCGACCAATGACATTGATGTGGACACCCTGCGCGCTTTGGAAGAAGGTATCGAATCATTCGCTGGATGCGCTGTTGTCATTTCGCACGATCGGTATTTTCTCGACCGGATTTGTACACACATTTTGGCTTTCGAAGGAGATTCTCAGGTTTATTGGTTTGAAGGAACCTATAGCGAATATGAAGAGAATAAGAAAAAACGCCTTGGCCAAATTGGTCCCCAGCGGGTGAAATATCGAAAGCTTGTCCGCGACTGATTACATCGGGAGGTTTGCCCCAACACCTTCAGGACCATTGCATTTCGGCTCAATCGTCGCAGCAACTGGTTCTTGGTTGGATGCCCGTGTTGCAAAGGGACAATGGAAATTGCGCATAGATGACTTGGATGGTCCGCGTGTCGTCAAAGGTGCTGTGGATTCAATATTTAACATTCTCGAAGCATGTGGATTGGTTTGGGATGGGCAACCGGTTTTGCAGTCCTCGCGTTTTGAGCGTTATCAATCAGTGCTGAATGACCTCATAGAACAGGACCTTACATACCAATGCGGTTGCAGCAGAAAAGACTGGCAAAATCATAGCGTGTACCCTGGCACGTGCCGTTTGATCGAAAACGAATTCGGGCGAGCCATTCGATTCAAACTGCTTTTGAATAACCTCCAATTTTGGGACCACGAGCACGGGCGAATTGAGGTTAATGTGGCTTCGGATATTGGCGATTTCATGCTCAAAAATGCACATGGTATTTTTAGCTACCAGCTGGCGAATGCCGTCGATGACGTTGATATGGGGGTCACAGACGTTGTGCGTGGAGTAGATCTGATAACTGTGACAGCCGCACACCTCTTGATTCAGCGGGCAATAGGAGGTCATTCCATTCGCTACCGCCATCTTCCTCTCGCCCGTACAAGCAGTGGAGAAAAGCTTTCAAAAGCGACAAATGCTCCTGCGGTTGAGGCCAAGGATGCCTCTAAAACCCTGCAAAAGGCATTCTTGCATTTGGGTTTAGGAAATGTTGAATTGGATGCCCCTCCTCGCATGTTGGAATTGGCTGTTTCGAAATGGCCGCATCGCAAAAAGCTGTGAAAGACCGGTTTTATTCGCTGACCAGATTGTCGACGACATTGATCATCTCTGAAAACTCCACCTCGTCAAAAAGACGAGTGAGAAAAACAATTTCACCTTGTTCGTTCACAACGACGTTGCGCGTCACACCGGATTTGGGCGCTGCGATGGCATAGAACAGAGATCCGTCAGGATCGGGAGCAATGGGATAGGTGATCTCCATTTGAGCTGCAAATTGTGCGACCTTTTCTTTGGGTTCATCGAGATCCACCCCTAAAAGAATGAAGTTATGCTCGCGAAATGGAAGCCAGACCTCCTGTTCAAGATGCGGCATTTCTTTCCGGCACACTCCGCACCAGGATGCCGTGAATTGGAGAATGTAGTTGGTTCCGAGCAGCGACTCTCGGGTGAAAGTGTTGCCATCGATATCTACCAATTCGAATGCAGGGATGGCATCACCGATGTGGACGATGTAACCGCGATCTTGAGGGACTTCTCTTTGTGCAAATCCCGCGAGTGGTGCGTTAATTATACTTATGAGAACAAGTGCTTGGAGAGTGAGAGGGTGTTTCATCAATTATTGTTGACAAGGAAGAAACGGGCTGGGCAACTCGCAATAAAGGGCTGTTTCATACAAGAATGTTCCGCCAATTGGTTCCGCCTGAATTGCTTTTTGAATAAATTCAACACAAGTGGAGATGGCATTGGAATCGCTCAAACAAGAATTGGCTAAATCATGACCTCCATTGAGATAAGCATGCAATTCCACCTGAGGCAAACATTCGGCCAGTGCTCCTCCACCTTGAAGCAATAGAGCTCCTGGTGCGTTGCGCTTGCAGTAATGGTGTATCGCTTCTCCATAGGGCACTAGAGCATCGCAGGTACCGTGAAAAGCGAGGAGTGGAACATTGCTTATAGTTGTAATGGGTTCCATCCCGCCGCACATGCTGATTACACCGGCCACGCCTTTGACATGTCGGTGATAGACTGAGCAGAGGGCTGCATGACCTCCTGAAGAACTTCCACCAATGACGATTCGGTTGGAATAATCAAATCTGAGCCTTGTAAGGGCTTGCTCCATATCTGCTGCTGCGGATTCTATAGCCAACTGCTTATCTAAGGAAGCGATCTCACAGTCAAAACCTCTGCCACGTTGGGTCAAACGATAATCCATGGAAGCAACATCGATTCCGTGCGATGCAAGGGCTTCACAGAATTGTACGTTTTGCGGATGCAGGCGCGAACCGGTAAAGAATCCTCCACCATGTGCAAAAATAAACAGGCTTTTCTCCGAAGGGTCAATGGTTGATTCTGCACAGGAATAAAGATCCATTTGCAGTGTACTCGTTTCATCAGCAGCTAAAAAATCGATGGTTCTATGCTGCACGACATTGTTTTCCGCAGAAAAATCAATAGGTGAAAGGGAGCCTGGTAAATTGAATCCTATGGAATGAAAGAGGCTAGCGAGGGCAAGAATTATCAAAAGCGCATTGAGGCGCATTAGACGGTCTTATTCTTGAGCCCAGGAGCACTGGAACGCGGATGAAAACTTTCGATTTGATCTTTCAGAAAGCGCCGGTCAAGGTGGGTGTAGATTTCGGTTGTTGCAATTTGTTCGTGACCTAACATTTCTTGAACGGCTCTCAAGTCTGCACCTGCTTCTATGAGATGAGTCGCGAAGCTGTGACGGAACGTGTGAGGTGAGATGCTTTTTCTGATTTGCGCTTGGATAGCAACACGTTTCAGCATTGTGAAAGCCATTTGTCGACTGAGACAACGTCCCTGGCGTCCGAGGAAAACCGTGTCTTCATGGCCCTTCATAGGGATCAATTGAGAACGATACTCTGCGAGGTAGTCGTCAATGGCTTGCAGCGCCGTGGTGCCGATCGGAATGGTGCGCACCTTGTTGCCTTTTCCAATGACTTGGACAACTCGATCTATGAAGTCCACTTTCGACAATTGCAATTCACATAGTTCGGTTACCCGAAGACCGCAGCTGTATAAAACCTCGAGCATGGCTTTATTTCGAACGCCTTCTCGCCTCGACAAATCAATGGTTGAAATGATTCGGTGCACCTCTTCGATGCTCAAAACGTCAGGTAGTTTGCGTTCGGGACGGGGAGAGGAAACCAATTCGACAGGGTCTGTATCGATGATGTTCTCCAGTCTGAGATACTTGGAGAAACTTCGAATGCCAGAAAGCATGCGGGCTTGACTATTGCGTGCAATCTCCCGATCATACAGATGCTGCATGTACTGCTGCACTGCATTTGTGACGAGCTTACCGGGGTGCTCGATTGATTGTTCTTCAAGGCAAAACTTTGAAAACTGCCTGATGTCTCGCAGGTATGCGGCAATGGAGTTTTCGCTTAAGCCTTTTTCCAGTCTCAGGTGATCCTCATATCCGTTTATTGTCGATTTCCAATCTGATTGAATAGTGGGCATTAGGGTATCCAATTTTGTTTTGATATAAGCAAAGCTTCTTGCACAGTGATTCGGCGGTTTCCGCTGTAGGCGGTGACAAAAGGTCCTGGCAGATCGTGGCTCTCTCGAATTTCAACACGTGCATCGCGAGCTGATTTGTACGCGTCAAAAGAGCCAGTGATGTATTTAATCCATTCCTCATGCTCTTCAATGACCAAGGGTCTTGTGAATTGATATTCTTGTGCGAAAAACGTTGCGTTGACCCTTTGATGAGAAGCAAGTACTTGTACCTTGAATCGAATGGGAGCTCCGGTAGATGTGCCGTTTGAATCCGTTGTTTTTGAGGGAAGCGGACTTCTTAGCAGTTGAACTAACTCATCAGAGCCTGGGTTTTCTGGATCTGGATTCTCTGAAGGTGTTTCTAGAGCGGCGATTTGAATTTCTTGGACTGCACCATCGATGACCGTAGATGCTTGTCCAACGATGGATGCCCAACAGTCTTCAGATTGACCCATTACCCTGTATTGCAATTCGAAAGCAGATGATGGAGCTTGTTGCCAAACATACAGAATGGACTGATCGTAAACATCGCGCAAACTCGCTCCGCTATCTTCGAGGGGCTCAGCGGAGCATTGCGTGCCAATCGTCTCCTCAATTTTTAGGAATTGACCGGGCTCATGGCCACTTATAGAGAGAGTTACGCGTCCCAGATTTGGGCCTTCGGAGAACCATGTTCGCGCAATGGAAAATTCGGTATTTACTTCTGGCTCGTTTGCTTGGGGCTCCGATTGGTTTTTGACTGAGACATGATGCGGCTCGAATTCGACATCTTGGCGCGTGCCATCGGAAATGTAGGAGAACCACTGTGTGATAATGCCACCATGGAAATCCTTTGTGGCCGTCAATTTCATTTTGAGATTGATGGTTTGATCGGGTGCTGTCTCGATCCAAATAAATTTTGAACGGCCATTTTCGAAAGTGAAGGATGCTCCTGCATTTTCGAGGGATTCTGCGATAATTCCCGGAGGAAATTGAACTTGAAAGCGGGCAAATCCTCCAGATGATCCGGTTTCGAGACTCCAAGTAGCCATAGCTCTTTCGCCTATTGCAAGTTCAGCGGGAAGATTGTGCTCTTCAACGACACCATGATTTATTAGCCCGGAAAGCACCAGTGGCTGCATCAAAAGGCAGAAAAGCCAAGATGAGGAAAGGAAGGGTGTTCCAAGCATTGATGCAAGCTATTTCTCAGCTGCGTGTGAATCTTGCTTGCGCTTGTATTTTCTAAACACCAGGGTGTGGGTGAATTCGATGTTGTGCGTTTCTTTTTAGCGCAAAAAAATAGTCCTGTCCCAACGTTTTGGGACAGGACCAACTTAACCAAATTATCACTTGATGCTTGGCGCAAAGGCCAAACTCACTTAAAACCATTACAAACGTAAAGGCTACTTCCATTCATTAACGCCGTTCTTTATTTGGTTATTGACAGCAGTTCGTTAAAAAGTGCAACTGTTTGATTTTCCTTGATTGTCATCTATCTTTGCGCCCCGCTAGGGATAACACTAGAGAATATGAAAGAAGGAATCCACCCAGAGAACTACCGTGAGGTCGTATTTAAGGATATGTCAAACGAGTATGCTTTCTTGAGCCGATCTGCGGCGTCAACAAAAGAAACCATTCAGTGGGAAGATGGGAAAGAGTATCCGTTGATCAAAGTGGAAGTGAGCCATAAATCTCACCCTTTCTACACTGGTAAGGCGCAGTTCGTTGACACGGCAGGACGGATTGACAAGTTCCGTCAGAAGTATGAGAAGTTTGACAAGAAGACTTCGAAGAATGACGAAAGCTCATCCGAAGAGTCGTAATGCATTTTAAGTTTGAAAAGAAAAAAGCCCTCACTCGGGGGCTTTTTTCTTGCGCAAAATTTTGATTGGGTGCGGTATCTGAAGTTTTGCCAGGGCGCAAAACGACTTGATGTTCAAATTACTTGAGTTGCGACAGCCGGGTGATTTCGAGTCCGTAACCGATGTTGCCGAGTGGCCGGTCCGTATCGGTGAGCACGTTCAGTTTACGAATTCCAAGTTGCCGAATGATTTGAGCGCCTATCCCGTAATCTTTCGTGTCCATGGGGGGCGATGATGTCTCTTTCGAATTTCGGTTTTTTTCAATCGCACGCAACTCTTCGAAGATTCCTCCGTGGTCTCCATTTTTGTTGATGTAGATAATGGCGCCCGTTCCCTCTCCTTCAATTCGTTTCATGGCCTCATGCAATTTGGGACCCTTGCCATTGTGGAGTGTTTGGAACGCATCTCCCATCAAGTCACTGCTGTGCACACGAATAAGCACTTCATCGTCAGCACTCCAGTTGCCCTTTACCAGTGCGAGGTGTTCGATATCATTCGTGAGTTGTCGAAAACCAATCGCTTTGAACGTTCCGAAAGCTGTTCTCATTTCGGTTTCAACTGTCCGCTCAATCAGTGTCTCATGTTGCAATCGGTATTCGATTAAATCTGCAATGGAGACCAGTTTTAAGTTGAATTTCTTTGCCAGTTCCTGGCATTGAGGAAGCCGAGCCATCGTTCCGTCTTCATTCATGATTTCCACAATCACTCCGGCGGGTTCGTAACCAGCGAGTCGTGAAAAGTCAATGGCTGCTTCAGTATGTCCTGCTCGTCTCAAAACCCCGCCTCGACGAGCGCGCAAAGGGAATATATGGCCGGGTCTTCCGAGATCCTCATTTTTGGTTGTGGGCTCGATAAGCGCTCGGATCGTTTTGGCTCGATCTTGGGCTGAAATGCCAGTGGTGCAACCATTACCTAGCAGATCGACAGATACCGTAAAGGGAGTCTCAAATGCTGCATTGTTCGAGGGAACCATCAGTTCCAAACCCAACTCATCGCAACGATCTTCTACAAGTGGCGCGCAAATTAAGCCTCGGCCATGAGTAGCCATGAAATTCACGACTTCAGGCGTGGCATGTCGAGCAGCGACGAGAAAATCGCCTTCATTTTCGCGGTCTTCATCATCCACGACGATGATCACTTCCCCATTGCGAATGGCTTCGATTGCCGCTGGAATGTTGTCCAGTTCATTCATGGTGCAAAAGTAGTGATTAGAAAGGGGATGTCTGCCTTAAATTCGCGCCATGGTTTTACCGATTGTTGCATTTGGAGATTCTGTTTTAAAAGCGGAGGCGTCTGAGTTGACCGAGCCGCACGCGGGTCTGAATGACTTGATCAAAAACATGTGGGAGACCATGTATGATGCCGACGGTGTTGGACTTGCTGCTCCTCAAATAGGACAATCCATTCGGCTGTTTGTTTGCGATGGTTCACCTTTTGCCGAAGGTGAGCGCGGTGATGAATCGTGCAAGGACTTCAAGCGAGTGATGATCAATCCTGTTATTTTTGAAGAGTCAGAGGAGCTCTGCGGAATGGAGGAGGGGTGTTTGAGCATCCCGGGCATTCGGGAGTCAGTTGAACGGCCCGTGTCCATAGGGGTTGAGTATTATGATGAGAATTGGGAGTTAAAAGAGGAGCAGCTTTCAGGGTTGGCTGCCAGGATTGTTCAGCATGAAAACGATCATTTGGATGGAATGCTGATCACCGATCATATCGCTCCGATGCGCCGCCGTCTGCTTCACGGTAAGTTGCGGGACATTGGAAAAGGCAAAGTACCCGTAAGCTACCGCATGAGATTCCCTCAACAGCGCGGAAGATGAGGATTAAAACTCTGCAAGTCTTGATCGGTTTGTTTGTGGTCACCACATTCTTTGGAGTGGGCTGTGATGATGGAAAGTCTGAAAACGTCTGCTCCGAGCGCTTGCGGCAAATTGAAAAGATGGAAGGACAACTTTTTGACGCTTCCGAGACAGCAGACGCTTCATTGCGCTCCGCGCTGATGACGGCCTACGCTGAATTTTCGAATGATTGTCATGCGTCAGAGCAGACGCCTGAATTTCTATTTCGCCGTGCTGACCTGCTTCGGTCAGCTGGTCAATACCAAGAAGCCATGACGCAATTGCGAGACATTCATGATCACTACAAAGATTTTGAAAAACGACCCATTTGTGCATTCTTGGTGGGATTCATCGCAGAGGTTGAATTGAACGACCGCGAGCAAGCGAGAAAGACCTACGAGCAAGTCATTGAGCTTCACCCAAAAAGCAGTGCAGCGATTTGGGCGCAGCAATCAATTGGCAACCTGGATCTAGTTCCATAATGCTGAATGCGATCACCCGTCTAAAGCAATGCGCAAAGTGAAGGGTTAAGTCAGTTGTGCTTCATACTTTTGTCCCCAAATTCAAAATAAGATGGGTCAAAAATTCAGAGCGGGTGTATTAAGCGGAAACGAAGTTCGAGCGGTTTTTCAAGATGCTCAAAAACATCATTATGCTTTGCCTGCGGTCAATGTCATTGGCTCGAATTCAATCAATGCAGTGCTTGAGACAGCGCGCGACTTGAATTCTCCAGTCATTGTCCAATTCTCCAACGGAGGAGCCTCATTCAATGCGGGAAAAGGATTGAAAATGGATGACCAGCAAAATGCGGTGCTCGGTTCAATTGCTGGGGCTCATCATGTTCACACTTTGGCCGAAGCCTATGGTGTTTCGGTTATTTTGCATACCGACCATTGTTCACGCAAACTATTGCCGTGGATCGATGGGCTTCTGGATGCAAGCGAAGCACATTTTGAGAAAACGGGTTCGCCTTTGTTCAGTTCCCACATGATTGATTTGAGTGAGGAGCCCCTGAAAGAAAACATTGCAACGTGCAAATCATACTTGCAGCGCATGTGTAAAATGGGCATGTTCTTGGAAATTGAACTGGGCGTCACGGGAGGGGAAGAAGATGGTGTGGATAATTCGGACATTGACAGCAGCAAATTATACACCCAGCCTGAAGAGGTGGCCTTTGCTTATGAAGAATTGAAGTCAGTCAGTGATCAGTTTACGATTGCAGCGGCATTTGGAAATGTGCATGGTGTTTACAAGCCAGGAAATGTGAGTTTGACCCCGAAAATTTTGGACAATAGCCAAAAGCATATTGAGCAGAAATACAATACGGGCATCAATCCTGTCGATTTCGTTTTTCATGGAGGAAGTGGGTCGAGTGTTGATGAGATTCGCGAAGCCATTTCGTATGGCGCGATTAAAATGAACATTGATACGGACATGCAATGGGCATTTTTGAGTGGAATTCGAGATTACGTTGACCATAACCACGACTACCTCAACACGCAAATTGGAAATCCTGAAGGTGCTGAAGTGCCGAATAAGAAGAAATACGATCCTCGGGTTTGGCTGCGCCAAGGTGAATCATATTTCAGCGCTCGTTTGAAGCAAGCTTTTGAGGATTTGAACTGTATGAATCGGAACGCCTGATGCTCAAGCCATTTCATCTGAGGGATTCAGAGGCACACAAACGTTTGCTTCGTTTGGCAAAAGTTGATGGTGAGCGCTCGGTTTTGGAGCTGTTTGCAGAAGAACCGAATCGTTTTGAAGCAATGCATGCAGGGACTCCCGGGTTCTTGATGGATTGGTCAAAGCAGCGTCTTTCCAAAGCGACGATGGAAGCACTCCATGACCTTGCATCAGAGGCTGATTGGAAAGATGGTCGCAGTGCACTGTTTTCAGGGGCTGCAATCAATCAAACAGAAGGCAGAGCTGTATTGCACATGGCGTTGCGAGCTAATGAAGGAGACCTTTTTCATGTGAATGGAATGGATGTCATGCCTTCAGTTTTGGATGTGCGCAACAAGATGTTGGCGTTTGCTGATGAGGTCCGCGCTAACAAAGAGATCAAAGATGTTGTGAATATCGGCATTGGAGGTTCTGATCTTGGACCGTTGATGGTGACCAAGGCGCTGCGTCGATACAGTGATGGTGGTCCGAATGTCCATTTTGTAAGCAATGTGGACGGAGCGCATTTAGATGCTGTTCTGGAGGGGTTGAATCCTCGAACGACCATGTTCATCGTGGTCAGTAAAACATTTACCACTCAGGAAACCATGGCTAATGCTGTTGCTGCCAAAGAATGGCTGGTGAATTCTCTTGGCGAAAGTTCCGTGAGATCAAACTTTGCGGCGGTATCGACGAATGTAGATGCAGCAAGTGGGTTTGGCATTGACGCGAATCGAATTTTTGGGTTTTCGGATTGGGTGGGTGGTCGCTACAGCTTGTGGGGTCCCGTGGGGCTATCCATTGCTTGTGGAATCGGCTCACGTCATTTCAAGTCGATGTTACAAGGTGCTCGAGCCATGGATATTCATTTCCAAGAAGCACCGGATGACCAGAATTTACCATTGATTTCAGCCCTGACGGGGATATGGTCACGGGAGTATCTTGGTTTAGAGACCCAGGTGGTCCTTCCTTACGCCCAAGATTTGGACCGTCTTCCTGCGTACCTTCAGCAGGCAGACATGGAGTCCAACGGCAAATCAACGGGCCGCGATGGCCAGCCGGTTGCCCATGCGACGGGCGCAGTGGTGTGGGGTGAGGCTGGTACAAACGGTCAACATGCCTTCTACCAATTGCTGCATCAAGGTACATCCATACACCCCGCTGATATCATCGCTGTGAAGACCCCCATGTCTCCTCATCAGGGGCATCACCAGAAGTTGCTTGCCAATGCGATTGCCCAATCCGAGGCCTTAATGGTGGGTAAAACCAAGGAGCAGGTTGTTTCTGAAATGAAAGCCAAAGGGTTGTCGCAATCCGAAATTGACGCAATCTCACCGCATCGCGTTTTTGAAGGCAATCGACCTTCAACTTTCTTTCTTTTGGACCAACTGGACCCCGAGACGGTTGGGAGCCTGATCGCCTTTTACGAGCATCGCATTTTCGTGCAAGGTCTAATCTGGAACATATGCAGCTACGATCAATGGGGAGTGGAGTTGGGTAAGGTACTTGCAAATCAGATTTTAAGCGAGTGGAATGATGGAGCGAAGGGAGCACATGATCCAAGCACAATGGCGCTGATACAGCTGATGCAATCCTGAGCGACGAAATCCGATTCATCGGTGCTTCGAGCTGAGGAACTTAGGCCTGTTTTTGTCATAAAGTTTGTGGTTTTGATTGAGAACCTTTAGTTTGCCATAGCAATCTCGCATGTTCGGATTGCAACCATTTCTGATTTGCAAGGGTATTTCTTACGAGGTGCCTTTGTCACTTCGCTATCCTTTGCGCTGAATCAATAAATCACTCCTGATGCTAAGATCTCTTTCCCTTTTCGTTCTTTTGAGTTTTGCGACTCATTCACTAGCAACTGTTGTCGGACTTGAATCTGAGGTTTATGCCACTTCAGAATTTGGAATAACACATCGACTGTATGTCACTTTTGATGGTCCGACCGATGAGCTTGTGGCGATTTATGGAACGGTAGGTGCCAACGAGAATTCTCCCTTATCCATTCTTTCTTCTGCGCCAATCTTTAATTCAGCGCTGGGCACGAACTTTGGTGAAGGCATCAATCCTCTGTTTTTCTCGTCTTTTCCTGAAGTGGAATATGACAGTTGGTTGACGATTGGATCTGCTGATAATTCAGGTTCAGGAGGCGTGAATTCCGTGGGAATGGAAACGTACTTGAGCCAATTTAACGCTGGAGATGGATTCACTGTTGATACATTCACAGGCGCTTCATGGTTTATCATCCCAGGTGCATCGGAAGATGCGATTTCTGGAGACGACAATCGCGTCTTGATTGCGCAGCTCACCACGAACGGTGTTGTGGATGCTGTAGTCAATGTTCAAAGCGATGACGCCAATGGGGTAACCACGAATACTGCTGGACTCACTTTGTCATTCCCCCAATTGGCAACGGGGTGTATGGATGATAATGCATGCAACTACAACCCTCTCGCTGAATTGGATGATGATTCTTGCGCCTATCCAGCAGAAGCCTGTGATGACGGAAATCCGAATACCACGAATGATGTTTATTCTCCTGATTGCTCATGCTCTGGCGAACTGATTGTAGAAGGATGTTTGGATGCGGATGCCTGCAATTACAATGACGACGCGAACCAATCAGACGATTCGTGCTATTTTGTTGGCGATACCTGCGATGATGGAGACGAAAGCACTGGAGGGGATGTTTACAATTCCAATTGCAGTTGCGAGGGATTTGATATTGTGTTTGGATGCACAGATGACTCTGCTTGCAATTTTGACTCAGCGGCAGAGGCGTCGGATGGCTCATGTGTATTTCCTGGTGATTCCTGCGACGATGGTTTGAACAACACCGTAGAAGATGTTTATCAGAGCGACTGCGGTTGTTCCGGCGATTTGGTTCCAACCGGACCAGCAGGCCTGTCTTACGAGGTGTTTACGACCTCTGAGTATGGCACGACTTACCGGGTATTTGCCACCTTCGATGCACCGACCAATGAGTTGATCGCTGTATACGGAACGGAAGCGGCCCCAATGTCATTTGAAACATCAACTTCCTTTTTCAATTCAACCCTTGGTTCCAACTTTGGAGAAGGCATCAATCCACTCTTCTTTGTTGCATTTCCCGAGGTTGAGTTTGACAGTTGGTTGACCATTGGCTCTTATGATAATACCGGGTCTGGCGGGGTCAACTCTGTTGGTCTGGAATCTTATTTTGAATTGTTCAATCAGGGCGAGGGCTTCACCATTGACACGTTCCTCGGTGGGTCATGGTTTGTCATCCCAGGAGCATCGGAAGATGCGATTTCTGGAGAAGACAATCGCGTCTTGGTCGCGCAATTGACGACCGATGGAGTGACGACGTTGACCATGAATTTCCAGTATGATGACTTGGAAGGGAATTCGAATAACACGGAAGGATTGAGCATTACCTTTCCTGAAGTTCCTTCAGGATGTATCGATGATGAAGCTTGCAACTACGACGCGGAAGCTGAAGTGAATGACGGAAGTTGCGCCTACCCAGGAGACTCCTGTGACGATGGAGATGCTGGAACGATGAATGATACTTACTCTGCTTCATGCAGTTGCGATGGCGAAACCATCGTGGAGGGTTGCACCAACCAAGAGGCCTGCAACTACAATGCTGAAGCAAATTCGGATGATGGCAGTTGTGCCAATTTGGATGAATGTGGCGTATGTGGCGGAGATGGAATTGCAGAAGGCGCCTGCGATTGTGAAGGCAATGGTCCCGAGACTTATTACACGTGCGAAGGCGAGTGCCTGAATGACACTGATGACGATGGAGTCTGCGATGAACTGGAGGTTGCGGGATGCTTGGACGCTCAAGCTTGTAACTACAATGCCAATGCGACTGATGATAGCGCTGACTGCACTTATGCTGACGACTTATACGATTGCGACGGAAACTGCCAGAATGATTTGAACAACAACAACCTTTGTGACGAATTGGAGACGTTCGGTTGTACATCGATGACAGCTGATAATTATGATCCTGAGGCCCTCACAGACAATGGTACCTGTGAATGGCTGGGAGGCTTAGTTCAATCGCTGAGTTATGAGGTCTACACTGAAGGCGGTATTGAAGGAACGACAACGTATCGGCTTTACGCCAACTTCAACAGCGATGACATTGAGGTTGTCGCGGCATATGGAACGGATGCTGCACCCTGGCAACTGACGCCGAGTACTTCTTTCTATCAAGATGCATTGGGTACGCCATTGGCAAGCGGTATTAATCCTGCATTTTTCACAGCCTTTCCTTCACTTGAATTTGATACATGGTTGGCCTTAGGTGCTGCCCCCGGTCAGCCTGATGGAACAAATGCAGCAGGAATGGATGCGTTCTATCCTGCTTTTGAAGATGGAGGCGCCCTGAATGTAAACACTTTCTTGGGAGGATCCATTTTCGTCATTCCCGGTCAATCCACACAAACCACGCCTGTAGAAGGCAAAGTATTACTGGCACAAGTGACGACGGATGGCACTACAGAAGTGCTGTATAACCTTCAGATTCGGGACTCAAACGATGAATCTGTGGAAATCGCCGGTATGGAGTTAACCTTTCCTCAGGCAGATGTCACGGGCACAGGATGTACGGACATTGAAGCATTGAATTACGATCCGGGAGCGCTGCTTGATGATGGAACGTGTGAATATCCTGAGCCGAGTTACACCGGATTGTCATTTGAACAGGTTGCAAGCAATGAACCGACAGCTGGAATGAGGACTTTCCGTGTTTATGCAAATTTCAACAATCCGAATGATCAGCTGACCGCGGTATTTGCTCAAGACGAAAATCCTATTGCGATTGCGACCACAGCTTCATTTTACCAAAACGTTCTTGGGGGTGCCTTTGCAAGTGAAATTAATCCATTTGCTGCTGATGTCGATCCAGCTGCAGCCTTCGACAGCTGGTTCACCATTGGAGGCGAGAATAGCAACGTCAATATATCGACGGTTGGTGTTGATGACGCGGCATCAGAATTTGAAGCTGGTGGCGCGTTTGAAGTTACCAATGATTTGGGCGGAAGCTGGTTTGTTTTGCCTGATTTGGAACCATTGGCCTTCCCAGATGCAGATGGTAGGGTACTCATTGCGCAACTGACTACAAGTGGTCAAGTTTCATTTGAGGTCAACTTGCAGTATCGCGCACAAAATGGAACAAACCCTCAAATTCTGGAGGAGACGCTAATATTTCCTGATTTGAATTTTGGATGTACCAATGAAGAAGCTTGCAATTACGACGAGGATGCAGAGGAGGATGCAGGAAACTGCATCTTACCCGAGCTGTATTACGACTGCGATGGCGCGTGCGTAATTGATACCGATGGTGATGGCATTTGCGATGAGCTGGAAGTGCCTGGATGTACCAACCCCCAAGCCGACAACTACAATGCTGATGCCACGGATGATGATGGTTCCTGCGAATTTTTAGGATGTACGAATTCGACAGCTTGCAACTACGACCCAAGTGCGAATGTCAATGATAATTCTTGTTTGTTCCCAGAATTATTTTACGACTGCGAGGGTCAGTGCATCAATGATACCGATGGCGATGGCGTTTGCAATGAACTGGAGATATTGGGATGCACTGATCTTTCAGCGTCCAATTACAACGTGAATGCTACCGATGATGATGGTTCGTGT
>DCPZ01000010.1:0-14828 GCA_002323795.1 Flavobacteriales bacterium UBA1531
CTAACCGGCTGAGCTATCCCGCCAAACGCGCGCAAATATAATGCTCAACGAATGAAAACTCCTGAAAAATCAATTTTTCAAAAACACCGCGTGCTATGAAAAGATTCGCACTATCTTGCCATTTGACAGACAATTGATTCATGGACAAAGAAAAATTTCAAGTAGAACACCCGATCAATAGTTCCAAAGGAGTGCTTTTCAACATGTTTAGCACGCCTAGTGGTTTAGCAGAATGGTTCTGTGATGATGTTAACATCAAAAAGGATGTCCATATCTTTTTATGGGATGGCAGCGAAGAAAGTGCACGACTCGTCACGAAGAAGCGCGATGAATATGTCAAATTTCGTTGGCTTGAAGACGAAGAAGAAGGACTTTCCACTTTTTTCGAATTCAGAATCAAAATTGATGACCTCACAGGAGATACTGCCATTGTCATCACCGATTATGCTGAGGAGGATGAAATTGATGATGCAAAAGAGCTTTGGTCCGCACAAATTGACCGCCTGAAGCAGGTGTTAGGAGCTTAATTCCTGCCGAAAGTTTCTCTTGACCTTAGTGCCACTCAATAACGAAATCGTTGAGGAGTTCCTTGTAGCGGTCCGTATGCTTTGGCCTTCCCTGCTGCCGTAACCCCAACTCAATATTCAGTCGCTCTATTTTAAGAGAAGGCTGATTTGAGCTAAGACGTGATGCAAGCACCCATTCAGATAAAAACCGTTTTGGATCATGATTTTTCGTGCCTGCGATTTCGCAGCATCGTGTCATTGCGAATCCTGCATCTTTTGCTACCTTATGCAGTGCGCCTTTCCGATCCATGGGCCATACCAGGGCCAATCTCCCCTCCTCCTTCATGACCTTTTTTGCCGCTGACCACAATTCTTTTAAAGGTAAGAACTCGTCGTGTCGTGCCAAATTTCGAGCATGATCTGGTGATTTGGGTTTTTCATTGAAATAAGGTGGGTTGCTGACGACCAGGTCGTATGCATCACAAGTTTTGAATTGACGTGCGTGTTCTTGAGCACTTTGCTGCGCGGCACGCAGTCTGCTTTGAAACGGTGACAAACGAAAATTCTCTTCTGCCTGAAGCGCAGCGGCCTCCTCAAGCTCAACTCCGACAACAATGGATTCCGGAGCTCTCTGTGCTAGCATGAGTGCAATGATGCCGGACCCGGTTCCCAGGTCAACAATGCGTGAAACATTTTCGACGCTACACCACGATGCCAACAACAAGGCATCCGTGCCAATTTTCATCGCGCATTTGTCGTCTTTGATGGAAAACTGCTTGAAATCAAAGCAGCGGTTTTCAGATTTTCCCACGGCTAAGCTTTTGATCTGCGCGATTGCCACGTTTCAAATTCTGGAAAATCAGCAATACGATTCTCCGGCTCTTGGTCGAATGGCTTTACCTCTTGTGACATCGTGTGCATCTCCTTTGGTAAATTTTGATACAGCGATGTTCCTTCAATTTTATGGGCAATCATTTCATCAGAAACGTCGCCTATTCGCTTACCAGGATTGCCCACGATTAAACTTCGCTCTGGCCAATGCGACTGAGCCTTCACCAAACTTAATGCACCAACAATGGATTCTTTTCCAATTTGCACATCGTCAAGAACCACTGCGTTCATTCCCACCATGCACTGCTCTCCAATGGAAGCACCATGAATCATAGCACCGTGGCCGATGTGAGCTCCTGTCTCTAACTTGATGGTAGTTCCCGGAAACATATGAAGGACAGCATTTTCCTGAACATTGCATCCTTCCTCGAGGATGATTCGCCCCCAATCCCCGCGCAAGACTGCTCCGGCACCTATGAAACAACGGGCTCCAATGGTGACATGGCCAATTACCGTCGCCATCGGATGCACATAGCTCGTCGAATCCACAACGGGTACCATCCCTTTGAACGATTGTATCACTGTTTAGCGTTTTTTGAATATTCAGTTTGCTTGCGCATTTTTTAGAATGGTCGCGTAGCCTTGTCCGACACCAATGCACAAAGTCACCAGCGCATACTTCTTACGGATTCGAACAAGTTGCTTCGAAGCGGTCAACAAAAGCCTCGCGCCGGTCATCCCGAGCGGATGTCCCAATGCAATCGCACCTCCTTGTGGATTGATGCGAGAATCATTGTCGGATAAGCCCCAACTCCGGGTGCACGAGAGGGCTTGCGCCGCAAACGCTTCATTCAATTCGATCAAATCCATGTCTTCCATAGTCAGGCCCGCTCGCTTTAAAGCCAGTTCTGAGGCTTTGACCGGACCAATGCCCATGATGCTCGGTTCAACACCAACAACCGCGGTTGATAAGACTTCTGTCAGGGGTTCTAAATTGTGATGACTCAAACCTTTTTCAGAAGCATAAAGAAGTGCGCAAGCACCGTCATTCAATCCACTCGAATTCCCCGCAGTTACACTTCCTCCTTCTTGTTTAAAAGCTGGTCGTAATTTGGATAATGCTTCTAGGGTCGTAGTGGGACGAATGAACTCGTCTTCTCCAAAAATCAAGTCTTCTTGCTTTCTGCTATTTATGACAACATCCATGATCTCTTCCCGACGAAGAGGCTTTGATGCCGCAGCTTTTTGATGCGACCAAAGTGCAAAGGCATCCTGGTCCTCTCTCGATATGCCATGGATAGCGACCAAGTTCTCTGCCGTCTGCCCCATGCCTTCTGTTCCATAAGCTGCATCAAGTTTGGGGTTGATAAATCGCCAGCCAAAACTCGAATCAAACATCTGGCTATCGCGACCAAAAGGCTTCGAAGCCTTGGACATCACCCAAGGACCACGCGTCATATGTTCGACTCCACCGACAATTGCAAGTTCACCATCGCCCGCATGAAGCATTCGCGCCGCGTGCGCCCCAGCAGCCATTCCAGAAGCACAAAGACGGTTGATGGTTTCACCGGGGACAGATGCAGGCAATCCGGATAGCAACGCGGCCATGCGGGCGACATTGCGATTGTCCTCGCCAGCTTGATTCGCACAACCGATTAAAACATCTGCAATTGCAGATTTATCGAGATGAGGATATCGATTCAGCAGGTTTTGAATTGGCATCGCCGCCAAATCATCGGTGCGAATTGGAGCCAAGGTTCCACCAAAATTTCCAATAGGAGTGCGCACTCCGTTTACGATATATGCATTCATAAGATTACCACAATGTGTTGGCCAAAGATAGAAGGAAGAGCCTCGGTGCTCACACATTGAAGGCTAGTAATGAATTCCTTGCGAATTGCCATTGGACTTTTAAAATGAATCTCTTAACAGCGGATCGAACACAAACGTTTGTACAAGCACAATTTCGCCCTTGAACCGCGCATACATGCGCGCACCGTCCCAAGGATTGAGGTTTCCATCATTGTCATAAGTGTCCATTGTTGGCTGTTTCCAGAGCAATTCTATGTTGGATGTTATCGTGGAATCTGCATTCCATGTGGACAATGTGAAAGCGGCCGGCACCTGCATAATGCTATCCAAAGCAAGATCACTTAGGTGATTGTTGTAGGTTTCGAGGTGAACCTTTCGAAATCGATTGAAGTGATCCTGCATTTGCACGGTGTCAATTGAAGCATTCGTTCGTGGCTTTAAGCCCGTGAACGTGAGGTTTCCAATAGAATCGACGCGCATGGTATAGTCCAGTCCACTTTCATGATGCTGCACATGGATTCCACCAAGCGACCTGCCAGGATAATCAAAAACTCCTGTATACCGCCATTCGCGTTCATCTGTAAAGAAACGTGTTGATAAAAAGCCCGTAAAGCCTTCCATATGAGTTACAAAGGGTTCTTCCGCAACATTTCCAATCGCATCGCCAAGCAGCATGTATGTACCGGTATGGCTCTGATCTGACGTTCCTATGTACCAGACTTTCTCAGGGGATTCTTTTCCTTGATAAATCTCGACCTTCTTTGCTCTACCAGCGAGCATCCGGTTCACCGTTTCTAATTTTGCATGCGCAACGGGACTCTGCACTTTCACACGCTTGAATGTCTTCAGCAGAAGGTCAACAGCGTCCTTTCGCGCAAAATATTTGCCATTTAAAGACCAATATCGCTGGCCCGAAACACGTTCGAGTAGAGCTTGTTTGCCATCCTTATCAGCAATGAAAATCTTATTGACCGCCGAAGTATCGGCGATAGCAAACGCTGATGCCTCGACATTGTCCATTTCGGATTTTGCATTGTTGCCATATTCACGAACAAGGATTGCCACAGCCGTCACAAACAACAGGATGTAAAAGAGGCGTAAATTTCTATGCATTTTGTCAAATATTGTTCTGAGGGTTTTTCGCGAATCTTCGACGTCTTAAGGTGATAAAAAGCAAACCAAAAAGCAAAGTAATTCCGATGGGTAGACCTAAAGCGAATGATTGCCACCCCAGACGCTCCTTGCGAATGCGCTCCCGATTCATTGGGCGAAGTGCAATTGTTCGAGACCTGACGGATATCGCCGAAGATTCATTCAACAAATAACTGATGGCATTTCGCAAAAACTCTTTGTTGTCGTAGACCACTCTACCCGCATAGCGGTCATAGCCCAGCGGCAATATCATGGGACCATTCGGACCATTCTTTACCTTATTTCTCGCAATGTCTCCATCTGCAACGAAAATCTGAGCAGTCGGCAAACTTTGAGAAACAAAGGCAAACTCAGGATCGCTGACTAGAGTCGATGGTAGCCGATTTGTGAAAGCAGATTGAAAAGTTCCTTCAACGAGCACGGCAAACGCCTGGTTTGGTTCATTGTTCTGTGTAAAATAATCAGGTGTTAATTCAACTATACTGCTAGAAACACGGACCGGTGATTTGTATTCACGGGACCTCTCAGAACTTGTAAGCAATACTGTTTTTTTGAGCAGCCCCCCGGAATCAACTGTATCAATGCTCGAGACAAAATCGAAGTGAATGGGATCAAGGTTGGTCGTGATTGGATGGTTGATACCCTGAGGAATTGCAATGGGTGCAAAGTACCAATTGAACACTTGCATGTTTCGCTGATCACCATTTGGACCCGCATCCATGACGACCGGAGCACACTGGGCATCGACAATTAAATTTCGGTTCAATCGGACACCATACTGATACAGCTGATCCGAAACATTCAGTTCGTTGGAAACAGCCATGGTCATTTGATTCAAAGTCAGGCTGTCTCGGTTCACCAGCATTGGATCAACAAGCCATAGCACACGGCCTCCATTCATAATAAATTGGTCCAATATCACCTGATCCTTGGGGTCGAAAGCAGAGTTTGGCTTCGCAATTATCGCCAAATCAAATCGATTCGTTCTGCGTTTCGAGCCTTCAAGCAACTCCGACAGGATGTTCAACTGACCATCAATTTCGACGCGCAGCACGCTGTAATCAAAGTCAAGGCCCATCGTCAAATCAGCCATATCAGCTTCGCTCAACTCACCGTGCCCTTCAATGATTGCAATGCGAGGAGGCTCCGAACGGATAAGCTTTCTGATTCCACTAGTCAATTCATATTCAATGGCATTGATTGAACCTTGAATCATTGCATCCGTAGGCTCAGGAACTGCAGATTTGAAAAATTGGATAATCTCTTTTTTTCCTCGGTAATTCAAAATGGCTGCTGGCCAGACCGTTTTGAATGCTTGCAATCCGTTTTCCTGAAATGCAATTCGAGTGAACTGCAAGCCCTGCTCCACAAGCTTCTCTTCATTTTGGCCAATGGTTTGGCGGTCGTCAATTTCGTAGATATCAACAAACTGAAACCTCACGTTTCCATTGGATGCGTTTGCAAAGTCTTGCAATTGATGACGCACTGCACGTTCCAACCTCTTCCAATTCGCCGGGTAATCTCCGGACAAATAACAGGTGATGAAAATCTCGTCATCTAGATTTTCAAGCAGATCTACCGAGGCCGAGGTCATGGTAAAACGTTTATCACTCGTGAAATCGAGTTGCACAGGTAAGGTCAGTGCGATGAAATATACCATGGAGGCTATCGCAGTTCCCAAAGCCCATTTGACCACCTCTGTCCTGCGAACACTTCGCTTCCAGACAATCGCCAAGCGTGCCAGCCACAAGAACAGAAAATCAATGAATAAAAAATAGGCCACATCCCTTCCATCGATCAGACCTCGGCTAACGGATTGATAATGTGACTGCATCCCCAACTGTATAAACGACAGTTCCCAGTCGCCAAGCCAATCAAAACTCGCTAAAGCACTGAATCCAATGAAGCCCAAAACCAGCGCAACCACTGTCAGAAGAAATGACACGAGGGCGTTGGTGGCCAAAGCCGAAGCCAATACTCCCAAAGCGGTGAACGCAGATCCAAGCAGCACCAGTCCAAGATAACTCCCAGCAATCGCACCACTGTCAAAATTCCATTGCGGTTGCCCTAGCCATCCAATGACAGGCAAGAACAGCAATGTGGGAACCAAGGCGAGAATGAATACAAGCAGTGCGCCCAAGTATTTAGCAAAAACAATTTGTATCTCTGAGATTGGCTTTGTCAAGAGCAATTCCATGGTGCCACTTGCCTTCTCTTCAGAAAAACTGCGCATGGTAATTGCCGGTATCAAGAAAAGGAAAACCCAAGGAGTCCAAATAAACAATGCATCTAAGTTGGCTTGTCCTTGATCCAACACGTTCCATTCTCCAGGGAATACCCACAAAAAAACACCTGTAAGCAACAAAAAAGCGCAAACAACCACGTATCCCATGAGGGTGCTGAAAAAAATCTGGAGTTCCTTTCGGATGAGTGCCTTCATTGTGAATTGCAAATTTACATGCCTAAGCTCATTCCGTCAGCAAGATTCCAATCAACCGACCACGCAATAGGTTGTCCTGAGAATTTTGCTTTGGTCTTCGGCCAAATGCGTCCAAATAAATCTGATTTTCGATAGGTATTGAGGTCATTTTCGCTGGCCCACCAACTGAACGTTGTCCTGATTTGAGGATGACCAGGGGTCTTGAGTAATTCAACCTTTTGACATCCCGACATGGCTTCAATAAGTGGTTTGACGTCAGTAAACATTTCGTCAAACACTTCGACTGAAGCTAGAGTAAATTCCATTCTTACAATCCTTAGAATCCCCATTAAAGCTCGTCTTCAGATTGAAAAACAATTCGTATCGCCTGGTCACGGTGAAGTCCAAGCAGCGCATCAGCACCGCCATGACCGCCTGGAGCGCTGTGGTTATTTACAGCTATTTCAAGAAAACCCGTGTGATTGAACAAAGCCAATTCCTTTCCGATTGCAACATCATGATAAACCTCGCTGATTTGCCTTATGGTCATCCGAGGTGTTCGCATTTGTATTTCGAAAGAACGGTTCTTGCCAATCTTTTGAAAGGCCTCTCTCGTAATGTTGGTAATGACATTGCCGTAGTCGTCGATAAAGGCTACGTGTCCCACGATGGTGTTTTCCTCAAAACTCATCCTACGAGGCTCAACCTTGCGCAATGCACCTGCGGGACGTCCAATCAAATCTGCACGACCTCCTTTGGCAAGGTGCGCCGCGCCGAGGACAAAAACCTCACGCTCAGGAAATGTTGGCGAATCAACGTCCAGACTAAGCCCAGAGAAATCAAAGACTCCTTCGGGCTCAGTATTTGACAACAATCGAAAAACACCCGTATCGGATCCTATGAAGTGCTGACCTTGAAGCGTTACCAATCGATGAGGAGTCTCGGGCGTATTGCTACCCTGAACACAGATTAAATGCACCGTTCCTTTGGGAAATTCCGGGTAAACAGAACGAAGCACAAAAGCGGCCTCAATGACATCAAATTTGCGAATGCGATGGGATATGTCCACGATCTGTGCATCTCCGGCACGCGATAGCAGCGCACCTTTTAATGCTGCAGTGTAGTGGCTTCCTTCCCCAAAATCAGATGTTAATGTGATGATTGACACATTGCAAAGGTGGGGAACGTATTTTTGTCTTTCAATATGCAACAGAAAGAGATATCCATTCGCGGTGTTGATCCTTTGATTTTCTTAGGTCCTGAGAACGAAAATTGGCGCAGCATTCGAAATGGCTTTGGCTCGCTGCACTTGGTGACGCGTGGCGAAACGATTACAGCCAAGGGCTCCAATGAAGATCTAGGTCGCTTTGAGGAGGTCATTCGAATGATTGTTTGGCACGTTGAGCGGTACCAATCATTGAACGTCGACGATGTTGATCGTCTGATGTCGTCCGATGAGTCTGCTGTCATGAAACAATCGCAAAAGGACGACACGTTGGTATATGGACCTGGAGGCAACCGCATTATGGCACGGACACCGAACCAGCAAACGCTGGTCGACTCGATTCGAGCAAATGACATGTGCTTCGCCGTTGGGCCTGCTGGAACGGGGAAAACTTATACCGCAGTGGCAATGGCGGTCGCAGCATTGAAGGACCGAAGGGTAAAGAAAATCATACTGACGAGACCCGCCGTCGAAGCGGGTGAAAATCTTGGCTTCTTGCCAGGTGACTTGAAAGAGAAGCTCGACCCCTATCTGCAGCCACTTTATGACGCGCTCACCGATATGATTCCATTTGAAAAAGTGGCGGATCATCTCGAGAAAGGTGTCATTGAGATTGCTCCACTCGCCTTCATGCGCGGAAGAACTTTGGACAAGGCATTTGTAATTCTTGATGAATCGCAAAACACCACCATTGCGCAAATAAAAATGTTTCTCACCCGCATGGGGAGGGACGCGAAATTTGTCATTACCGGTGACGCAACGCAGGTCGACTTGCCTCGTCATCAAGGATCAGGACTCGCTTATGCCCAGCGACATTTGAAAAACATTGATGGAATCGGCTTCGTGCAGTTAACAGCCAGTGATGTGATTCGACACCGACTCGTGAAGGCTGTGATTTCGGCATTTGAAAAGGCCGATGAACAGACTCCCCACCCCAGTGATAAAAAGAAAAGTTCATGAACGACACTTTGCACCGAGCTACATTTCAATTTGATGGACAATACAATGCCTATCACGGCAAAGTACGTGACATGTACAGCATTCAAAAAGGCAATATTGTTGCTGTTGTATCCGATCGGATCAGCGCTTTTGACGTTGTCATGCCCAAAGGAATACCCTACAAAGGACAGGTGCTGAATGGAATTGCCAGCCATTTTCTTGATGCCGTGCAAGACATTGTACCCACCTGGAAGAAAGCTACCCCGCATCCCCAAGTTACCGTCGGATATGCCTGTGAGCCCATTCGAATCGAAATGGTCATTCGAGGCTATTTGACCGGTCATGCATGGCGAACGTACAAGTCAGGCGAACGCATTTTGTGCGGAGAAAGCATGCCGAATGGCATGAAAGAACACGACGCATTCGAGGCACCCATCATCACTCCAGCATCCAAAGCAGAGGAAGGGCACGACGAAGACATCAGCAAAGCATCAATTCTCGATCGCGGAATTGTATCTACTGAATTGTATGATGAATTGGAGCGAATCACGCATGCATTATTTCAACGTGGAACAGAAATGGCCGCAAGGCAAGGCCTGATATTGGTCGATACGAAGTACGAATTTGGTTTGCTTGATGGACAATTGATGCTGATCGATGAAATCCATACGCCCGACAGCTCAAGATACTTCATCTTGGAAGGCTACGAGGAACGTCAGAAATCAGGAACTCCCCAGCAACAGCTGAGCAAAGAGTTTGTAAGAGAATGGCTCATGGAAAACAACTTCATGGGACTTGAAGGCCAAAGCGTCCCTGAGATGCCCGATGCTTTCATCCAAGAGGTCTCGGACCGATACATTCATTTGTACGAAAAAGTGACCGGGCAAGAATTTATACGGAGACCGCTGAATCATTTGGAGAGCGACATCAATGGTGCGGTAAACAATTGGATTCGGACAAATTGATCGATGGAGCGCAATAAACAACAGCAAGAATGGCAGAGGGATGCTCTTGAAATGGTCCGGCAATTAAAAGCCGGTAAGGTTGTATTGCATTCAACTGATACCGTTTGGGGTCTCGGAGCGAATGCTAAAAACAATGAAGCTGTCCGTCAAATCTTTGAGCTGAAAAACCGTTCACAGCAATCATCGCTCATTATGCTTGTTGATTCGCCAGGAATGCTCGAGCGATTCCTCCCCAACTTACCAGAGGCGGCTTGGGAATTGATGGAAGTCAGTGATCGTCCGCTGACGATTGTTGCGCCATGTCCACCTCGGATAAAAGAAGAGCTGGCCATAGGCATGGTGGCGGAAGACGGCACCATTGCTGTTCGACTTGTCAAGGATGATTACCTATCATTTATTATTCAAGGCCTTGGCTCACCGCTCGCATCTTCTAGTGCCAACCCATCTGGACAGCCAACACCTGATTCATTTGTTCGCATCCATTCGACAATCACGAACAGTGTAAGTGCTATAGCCAAATACCGCAGGAGCGGCAAATCCGACGGCATTGCTTCGATGATCGTGAAATTCGATGAGCACAATCGAATCACCATAATTCGGAGTTGAAAATCCGTCCAAACCAGAAGATTCGGTCCGTACCTTCGCTAGTGAAAATAAGTCCATGAATTTTTCAGCGCATCTGAATCACCCCCTCTTCAAAACAATCGGTCAGATTGCTGATACAAACGGACAACCCGCCTTTGCCATTGGCGGTTTCGTGCGCGATTTATTGATACAAAGACCGTGTAAAGACATTGATGTAGTCGTTGAAGGCAGTGGGATTGAACTGGCCAAAAAGGCATCTGAAGCGCTAGGTGCTGGCAAGGTGACGGTGTTCAAAAACTTCGGAACGGCCATGTTTCGGTACAGAGATTGGGAAGTTGAATTCGTCGGAGCCCGAAAGGAATCTTACGAACGTGGAAGCCGAAATCCGATTGTTGAAGACGGCACGATCGAAGACGATCAGCGGCGCAGAGACTTCACCATCAATGCCCTTGCGTTGAGTTTAAATGCAGATACATTTGGCAATCTAATTGATCCGTTTGATGGATTGCGTGACATCGAAAACAGGTGCATTCGAACACCACTTGAACCGGACATCACGTTCAGCGACGACCCACTGCGAATGCTTCGTGCAATTCGTTTTTCATCTCAACTAGGTTTTCGCATTGAAGATTCAAATCTGCTAAGCATTCGCAATAATGCCAGTCGTTTGAACATTATCACACAAGAACGGATTCACACTGAATTGCATAAAATCATACAGTCAAAAAAGCCCTCCAATGGTTTCAAACTGCTTGATAAAGGGGACTTACTGCATCGGTTTTTTCCCGAACTATCCAATCTGAAAGGAGTGGAATGGCGCAATGGGATTGGGCACAAAGACAACTTTTATCACACGTTGGAGGTTCTAGACAACGTCGCCGAAGCGTCAGATGATTTATGGCTAAGGTGGTCTGCTCTTCTGCACGACATTGCGAAACCGGCAACGAAAAGATTTCATACGAAGCAAGGTTGGACCTTCCATGGTCATGAGGATCGAGGTGCCAGAATGGTTCCGAAAATCTTTAAAAGGATGAAACTCCCTCTTGACCAAAAAATGAAGTTTGTACAAAAGATGGTTCTACTTCATCTGCGTCCCATCGCTCTCACTAAGAATCAAATCACAGACAGTGCAGTGCGCCGTCTCTTATTTGATGCTGGAGATGACATTGATGCTCTTATGATATTGTGCCGTGCGGATATAACATCCAAGAACGAAACAAAAGTAAAGCGCTATCTCGCCAACTACGATGTTGTCATCCAGAAGCTAAAGGATGTCGAGGAAAAAGATCAGCTACGCAATTTCCAGCCCCCCATCTCGGGTGAAGAAATCATGTCAACCTTCGGCATTCCACCGAGTAAACCTATCGGCACCATCAAGTCTGCCATAAAAGAGGCCATTCTTGAAGGCACCATCCCAAACAAGCCAACTGCAGCGAGGAAACTAATGCTTAAAGTAGGAGCAGAAATGGGTTTGAAACTCAAGAAGTAATTCAACTCTTTTTGCCTCACAATCAACCTGCACCATCAGCCCTTCCAACCATCCTTTAACGTTACAGCACGATTGAAGACCAAGCCAGAAGGTTCGCTATACTTGGGGTCCACTGTGAAATAACCCAAGCGGGTAAACTGGTATACTGTTCCAATCTTTGCTGCAGAAAGCGAAGGCTCGAGTTTGCAACCCGTTTTTATCTCAAGACTGCCGGGGTTCAAGCAGTCCATGAAATCACCCTTTGCTTCTGGAGCACTTTCCGAAAAGAGGCGGTCATAAAGTCGAACCTCGGCATCCACGGCATCGGCGCATGAAACCCAATGGAGCGTTCCTTTGGCTTTAATTCCTGATACATCTTGCCCGCTTTTGCTATTCTTGACATAGTTCACATGCACCTCGGTAACTTTGCCTGAATCATCTTCAATGTGGTTCACATATTCAACGATGTATGCTGATTTGAGGCGAACTACTCGACCCGGTGCAAGGCGAAACCATTTTTTGTTTACGTCGACTTTAAAGTCGTCCGCTTCCATCCAGAGCTCCCTACCAAATGGGAGTTCTCGGCTACCAGCTGAAGGATCTTCCGGATTGTTTTGCGTCACAAGCTGTTCTTTCTGACCTTCTGGGTAATTCAAAACAACCAATTTTATGGGGTTTAAAACTCCCATTACTCTCGGCGCGATGCGGTTCAAATCATCACGAAGCGCCCATTCAAGCAAACTCACGTCGATTTCGTTGTTACGCTTGGCTACTCCAATTCGATCTGCAAACGTACGGATGCTTTGAGGGGTATAACCTCTGCGTCGTAATCCGCTAATTGTTGGCATTCGCGGGTCATCCCAGCCGTCTACAACTCCTTCTTCAACGAGTTTCAAAAGCTTTCGCTTTGACATCAACGTATAGCTCAAGTTTAACCGTGCAAATTCCGTCTGTTCGGTTGGATAGATATTCAAGGCCTCAATGAACCAATCGTACAGTGGACGATGGTTTTCAAATTCCAATGAACACAAACTGTGTGTGATTTTTTCTATTGAATCAGACTGACCATGTGCAAAGTCATACATCGGATAGATTACCCAATCATCGCCTGTGCGGTGGTGGCTTGCATACTTGATGCGATAAATCAGTGGATCTCTCATGAGCATGTTGTCATGCGCCATGTCAATCTTTGCTCTCAGCACACGCGTACCTTCCTGAAACTCGCCAGCTTTCATTTTCTTGAACAACTCAAGATTTTCTTCTGGTGAACGCGATCGATGTGGACTGTTCTTCCCGGGCCTTCCTGGAGCTCCCTTCTGAGCCGCCATTTCTTCGGACGACTGATCATCCACGTATGCCTTCCCAGATTGAATCAACTGGCAAGCAAATCCATACAGTTGGTCGAAATAATCGCTTGTATAAAATTCACCGCCTTCCCATGTGAATCCCAGCCATGACACATCTCTGCGAATGGCATCGACATATTCCGTGCTCTCTTTCTCAGGGTTTGTGTCGTCAAAACGGAGGTTTGTGACACCGCCATACTTATGAGCCAAGCCGAAACTCACACAAATCGCCTTGGCATGCCCAATGTGAAGGTGACCGTTTGGTTCAGGAGGAAACCTCGTGTGCACACGGCCACCATGCTTGCCAGAAGCAATGTCGGCCTCTATTTTTTGCTCGATGAAATTGAGTGGACGTTCCTTTGTACCGTCAGTGGTTTCAGACTTAATGGACATGACGCAAAGGTAACTTCAAATTGCCTCGTCAACAACGTTTGCAAATTAGAGCAAGCGCACATTTTTCATAAGATTTTCCTTATAAGTCCTGCTCACTGGAATATCATTTCCAGCAATTTGAACCGTGCTTTGATAGACGTCGATATGAGTGATATGTTCTAAGTTGACTACGAAGTTGCGTGAGACACGAACAAAATCTGGCGAACCTAGAACACCGAGCAAGTCTTTAAGTGAGGCCTTAACATGATATTGTCTCGACTCAAGTTGAATGGCACTGTACTTTCCTTCAACTTGAATGTAACGAATTTTGTTGAGGTCAATTCGTTTCAATTTGTTGCCGACCTTGGTGTAGAAGTGAACATCTGCAACATTTTTCCTGCTCTGGAACCCTTCGAGGCGGTTCAACAGGGCAGTTGTGCTTGTCATGGGTAGGTTGCCATCAGCTTCATCATTAAGATGGTTTAGGCTCACTCCGATTAAATCTTGTTGCTCTGGAATGACACGTGATTCCCAAATGTTGTTGGTGACTGGAATCAGCGGTTTTCTACTTTCCAAAACCTCTTTCACGCGCTGCCATTGGGTCATGCCTGAGAACTTTTCAGGCCAGATGACAGCCTCAGGGTCGATTTCGAGTGCCGAAATCATGGCATCTTCAGGCGTGGTCACTGTCGCGACATCGTACCCGTTTTCTGCTAAAAATGACGATGCCTTTGGCACCTTACCTTCCTGGATAACCAACAATCTCAACTTTTGCATGCTTTTAAAACCCCTGAACACTACAATTGTTCTTCTCTTAAATCGGAATCGAACAGTTTTGGTTAAATTTGGCAATGCGCATGAGAGAGAATGAAACAATGGCAATCCAACACATCAGAATAGGTGTAAACCGGATGAACGCTCCTTTCGCTTCAATTGATGAAGATGTTGCGGTAGACATCGCCTTGGACACAGTTACTACTGAAGGATGGAATTTAGTGCTCTACAATGACGAGCACAACACTTTTGATCATGTCATCGAGATGCTGATTTCCATTTGTGAACACGATGCACTTCAAGCAGAGCAATGTGCATTAATGGTTCACTTTAAAGGCAAGTGCGCTGTGATGTCTGGGACATATGACGAATTAGAGCCCAAGTGCTCAAAACTGCTCAAGGCTGATCTGACCGCTGAAATTGAGGCTTGAGGC
>DCPZ01000010.1:15145-21763 GCA_002323795.1 Flavobacteriales bacterium UBA1531
AATTGAGGCTTGAGGCCAAAGCACGTTAGATTTTTTGCTTGAACGAACGCTTGTGTGCTCGACTCACGATTTATAGACCTTTCATTTCGATGATTGCTGAGTGTGGGTCTGATGCATTGAAAGTTGAGGAGCCCGCGACCAGCACATCTGCTCCTGCTTCGACCAAATCGGACCAATTATCTGGCCCAACTCCCCCATCAATTTCAACATACGCCTTTGAGTTTGCCTGATCAAGCAGTCTTCGCATCGCCTTCGTTTTCTGAAACGTCCGTTCAATAAATCGTTGACCACCAAAACCAGGATTTACTGACATCAAACAAACAAGGTCTATTTCATCCACGACATCTACAAGTGATTCCACAGGCGTGTGAGGATTCAATGCCACTCCAGCTTTCATTCCCAAATCTCGAATCTGACCAAGCGTCCTGTGCAGGTGACTACACGCTTCGGCATGAACCGTGAGCACATCCGCGCCCAAATCAGCAAATTCGGACAAATAGCGATCAGGATCAACAATCATCAGATGAACGTCAAGCGGCTTTTTTGCATGCTTTGCAATGCTTTTGATCACCGGCATACCAAAACTGATATTTGGAACAAAGACGCCATCCATGACATCAAGGTGAAACCAATCAGCTTGAGACGCATTGACCATATGAATATCACGCTCAAGATTGGCAAAGTCTGCAGCTAAAATTGACGGTGCAAGTAAATGTTCCATGTCACAAAGTTCAAGGTTCCAATCATTTCATTGACCTTTGTAAGGTGTCAAACTTTTCCACAGATTCAATGGCCAGAAGTTCAATAGTTGGATTGACCGGCGGAATAGGCAGCGGAAAATCAACGGTTGCCCGTGTTTTTTCCATGCTCGGAATACCGGTTTGGGACGCAGATTTGGCAGGCCAACATCTCTATTCTGAAAATCAGGAACTGCAGCAATGGGTCGTCAAGAAGTTCGGAAAGTCTTGCGGCGAATGGTCCGAGGGGAATCTACTTGGAATCAACCGAAAAGAACTGGCCAGCATCGTGTTCAGTGATAGAGATTCTTTATTGGCACTGAATCAAAAAGTTCATCCATTGATCCGAGAAATCTTCACAAAATGGCACGAATGGAACGACCAATTGTACAGTTTCCCCTATGTCATTCGAGAATCGGCCATTCTCTTTGAAAGCAATTCGCACATGGATTGCAGCCAAGTGATTTCAGTTGAAGCCAAAGAGCCACTGCGAATTAAAAGAGTAACGAAGCGCGACAAATGGAACATAGAAGATGTTGAAGCAAGAATTTCACGTCAAATGCAAGACATCGAACGCACTGAAAGGTCCGACTATGTGATTCAAAACAATGCGAATGATGCGCTTCTGCAGCAGGTGTTGCACATCCATAACTCTCTTTCGCAAAGCCTTCTGTAATTGACCTCTCATTCTTGGCATCTTCGGCAATTGCATCTAACTTCACACCCATGATTTGGGAAGCATGGCAGATTTGGACAGCAAGCGCATTGGCTCTGCTAATTCTAGAAGTTTTTATGCCTGGATTTGTTCTGGCGTGTCTCGGAATTGGATCATTCGGAGGAGCACTTGCCGCATGGCTTGGTCTCGTATTCGAATGGCAAATGACAGTTGCTGGGATTACCAGTCTACTCGCATTCCTCTTTCTGCGGCCAGTAGTTCAAAAAATGGGATTTTCTGGAGATGAGACGGTTTCAGGAACCGAAGCCCTCATTGGCAAAGAAGTTGTTGTCACCCTCGATTTCGATGAACAAACTGGAATGGGCCGCTGTAAAATCGATGGTGATGATTGGCGTGCTAAATTCGTTGATGCCCACCGCGGTGAGCCAGCGAACTCAGGGCATGTATTAATTGTTGAAAAAGTCGAGAGCAACACGCTCATTGTTCGCGCCAAATCTTAAAGACGCAAATATCTCAAACATTCAAAATAACACATTATGGCCGGAACCATCATTGCTACAATCTTTTTCCTGTTTATCGCGGTTATTGTTCTTAAAGGTGTTCGGATAGTGAGGCAAAGTGAATCGGTCGTCATAGAGCGATTGGGGAAGTATCGGACCACATTGAACGCCGGGATTAACATCATCATCCCCATCATCGATCGTCCTCGAGACATCGCATGGAGGGTAATTTCGCAGCGTCCCGATGGGTTTAAAATCACCCAATACAAAATGAAGGATCGGGTTGACCTGCGCGAAACTGTTTTTGATTTTCCGAAGCAAGGTGTAATCACCAAAGACAATGTTGTCACTGAAATTAACGCTTTGATTTATTTCCAAATCATCGACCCCATTAAGGCTGTTTATGAAATAAACAACCTCCCCAATGCAATCGAAAAATTGACGCAAACAACTCTGCGCAATGTGATTGGAGAGTTAGAGCTTGACGAATGCCTTACGTCTAGAGACACCATAAACATGAAGCTGAGATCAATACTCGATGACGCAACGAATAAGTGGGGTGTCAAGGTGAACCGGGTTGAGCTGCAGGACATCAATCCCCCAGTAGACATCAAAGAGGCTATGGAAAAGCAAATGCGCGCCGAACGAGCGCGTCGTGCTCAAATCATTGAAGCAGAAGGCACAAAGCGCGCGGCAATCCTTGAAGCTGAAGGGCAAAAGGGTGCTGACATCAACGAAGCTGAAGGTCAGAAACAAGCCCGTATTTTAAAGGCCGAAGGAGATGCGGAAGCGAGATTGAAAGTGGCTGATGCAGAAGCAAAGGCCATTCAACGCATCGCGACGGCTGTTGAGGGAAGTAAAGCAGACCCTACGCAATACCTCATTGCACTCAAGTACATCGATACTTTGGAGGAAGTGCTTCGCGATGGTGGGGCCGGAAGCAAAACGGTATTCATGCCTTACGAGGCGAGCGGCCTCATGAGCAGTGTAGGCGGGATGAAAGAACTTTTGTCCGCTGCAAAGGCCTGACCAAAAACGCATACAAAGTTGTTGGTTCAAACCCACTTTCCACGTCGCTTGACAAGGAGCCGATATGATCAGTACCTAGCATCTGGTTGGTTCCGTGGTTCTGTTATGCTGTACAAAATGGATCTCTTGTGCATTGACGCCAATGTTTTTTCGGTGGTGAACATTAGGCTTGACTTACAGAAATATCAAATCAAAAAGCGTCACCGCAAGATCCAGCGTAGGGTTGAACAACGCTTCAACATCACTTACGGCCCCGCCAAAGTAACTCCAGACAAGCAACGACTTTACGAGCAACACAAGTCAAAATTCAAAGGGTTCATTCACGACACGTTGGAAGAATACCTCTATGCCGGATTCCATTCCACGGTTTTCGAGACGATGGAGATTTGCATATACGACGGCGATTGTCTTGTAGCGACGTCTTTCTTTGATCTCGGCGACAAGAGCATGGCCTCGTTGCTAGCTGTCTATGATTCCAACTTCCATTCTTTTAGCCTCGGGACGTATACGATGCTCAAGGAAATCGAATTTGGCATCCAAACCGGTCGGAAACTATACTACCCAGGATATGTGCTTGATCTTCCCTCCCGATTTGACTACAAGCTGGAAATGGGAGAAATGGAATACTACACCCCGAGCAAAAGATGGGGAAAGCATTCAAAATTCAATCCAAAAGAAACTTTTGCCCATGCTTTGCGCGAACAAATGGAATCCTTAAAAACCAGTTTGTTCAAAGAAAATATCGCTTTTAAAAACTGGTATTATCCCTATTTCAGCATGGGCTACATGCCCTTGTGGAAAGATCGTTTTTTACACATGCCGTGGGTGCTTGAATTGGGACATGATTTGGACGGCACAATGATGGCAGGGTTTTGTCCTGAAAAAAAAGAGTTTATGCTCTGCCATGTTCAACCATGTCCAGACGAGCAACACTTCATAAGCATGGAACAAGCCAATGAATTCGATGATCCGAACGTCTACTTGGGTCATCTTATGGAATATGGAGATAAAACTACTTTCCAAAGCCTAGATGATTTGATGCAAGCCAACCAAATTTGGCAGCAGAGATCCGATAAATTAGCACCTACATGCGATTAGCCACTTGGAATGTAAATGGTTTGCGAGCAATCGTAAAGAAAGACTTCACGTCATCCATTGAAGAACTAGCAGCAGACGTCATTGGCCTTCAAGAAACGAAAGCCCAGGATGATCAGGTTCGAGAAGCTCTTTTTGGGCTTCATGGCCTAGAAGATTATCAGGTGTTCTCGAGCTCTGCAATCAAGAAAGGATACTCAGGGACGGCAATTCTTACCAAAACTCCCCCACTTCAGGTCAATGCAGGCATCGGCATTGAAGAACTTGACACCGAAGGACGCGTTTTACATGCAGAGTTTGACCGTTTCCACTTTGTGACGGTATACACGCCCAATTCATCTTCGGGACTCAAACGATTGCCATTCAGAAAAAAATGGGACATCGCATTCACATCCTACCTGATGGCCTTAGATGCCACAAAGCCTGTGGTATGCTGTGGAGATCTAAACGTTGCTCATCAACCCATCGACTTGGCGCGCCCTGATGCCAATTACAACAAGACCCCTGGATACACACAAGACGAGATAGACGGACTTTCGCACCTTTTAGAAGAAGGGAACTTCATCGATGCTTGGCGCCAAATTCATCCAGGGCAGGTGGCATATTCTTGGTGGAGCTATCGCGGTGGCGCACGTGAAAAGAATGTTGGTTGGCGTTTGGACTATATGGTCACCAGTGCTAGAATAAAGCCGTTCATTCAATCCACTGAAATTCATGGCCTCATCAAAGGATCAGACCATTGCCCTGTCACACTTGATTTCCAGCTGTAATCCCTCCACGTTCATTGGTAAATTTCCGTTAACTCATACTTTGCAGTGAAGTTTATTTGCTCTGTAATCAATCAAAACAGAGAGGATGAGGAAAGTTATTACAGGGGCACTTGCTCCTTTCCTAGGCACCGCGATGGCCTTGGGACAATCAAGTTGCGATGCAGACATAAACGGTGACCAAATTGTCAACCTTCAAGATTTATTGGGGATGCTCGTACACTATGGTGACAGTTGCACAAATAACACCATTGATTTTCCAACGTTGATAATTTCGGAAATTCATTACAATCCGAATTCTGATCAAGGAAACGACAGCGACTGGGAGTTTTTAGAACTCTTCAATCCACATGAAGTTTCGGTAGCTTTGAAAGGTTGGAAAGTAGCCGATGCTGTTAGCGTAAATTTTTCAGAGCTTGACAGCATTGAAGCGCATCGATTTCTTGTCGTTGCAAATAATGCCGATACTATTTCATCAGTTGCCCCGATGGAGACACCTGTCGTGTCATGGAACAGCGGTGACAACTTAAACAATACAGGCGGAACAATTACTTTATTGAACCCTCACGACGAAGTGGTCATATCGATTGCTTACGAAGACAACGACGGATGGGTTAACGAGCCGGATGGCGGTGGCCCTTCATTAGAACTCATGGATTATTTTCTTCCAAACGACGAAGTTGCTTCTTGGGCCGCATCATTTCTAATTGGAGGAACTCCAGGTTCTTCCAACTCCATGTGGGGTTTATCTGAAACAGAATGAATCAATCACATTGGGCAGATTTCAATGTTTGAAGTTCACCCATTATTTGCACGTCAATTGACTCTCCATTGACCAAACTTGCATGCGTTCCATTTTCATTCATCTCCACAGAAATCAACCTTTCTCTGAATAAAATTTGGAAAGTGAGTTCTTTCCATTGTTTCGGTAACCTTCCATCAAAACATGGGGTTCCTTCTTTGACCCGAAATCCTCCGAACCCTTCGACTACAGATAACCATGTTCCTGCCATTGAAGTAATGTGTAATCCTTCGTGTACCTCTGAATTGTAATCATCCAGATCGAGACGTGCCGTTCTGAGGTAATGAGAATAGGCCTCATCATCTTTCTTCAAGCGGGAAGCAATGACCGCATGAACGCAGGGTGACAAGCTTGATTCATGGAGTGTTTTCGGCTCGTAAAACGAGTAGTTCGCTGCAATTTGATCCTCCGTAAAATCATCCCAAAAAAAGTACATGCCTTGAAGGACATCTGCTTGCTTAATGAAAATTGAACGAAGGATTCTATCCCAACTCCAATGCTGATTGATCGGACGCTCCTTAGGTCCTAAATCATTCGCCGTGAGTTGTTCTTTATCCATGAAACCGTCTTGCTGAAGAAAAACCTCTGAGCCTTCCAATTGCGGATAATGCATTCTGCGTTCAATGGATCTCCAGTTCTGAGTTTCCTCTTCAAAGTCAAATGATAGACGCTTGGCCATGCTCTGCCATTTTAGAGGGTGATTCTGCATCAACTCTACAGCAACATCTTTTGCGTAACGCAAACACCACCCGGCGATATAATTCGTATACCAATTGTTGTTGACGTTATTCTCATATTCATTAGGCCCAGTGACTCCAAGAATGACAAAAGCTTCTTTCGCCTCGGACCACTGGACACGCTGCTTCCAAAAACGCGCAATCGCGAGCAACACCTCAAAACCATGAGTCAGGAGATAATTCCTATCGTCCGTATAATTCACATAATTCCAAATCGCGTAGGCCATGGCACCATTTCGGTGGATTTCCTCGAATGTGATTTCCCATTCATTGTG
>DCPZ01000010.1:22093-24760 GCA_002323795.1 Flavobacteriales bacterium UBA1531
ACCATTCATTGTCACCATTGGAAACAATGCCGCCCCATCCGAAAAACCCAATTTCGACGCATTTTCAATGGCCTTGTCCAGGTGATTGAAGCGATACAATAAAAGCTGACGCGCAACATTTGACTGATGTCCTGCAAGGAAAAATGGTAGACAGTATGCTTCCGTGTCCCAGTAACTCGCACCGCCATACTTTTCTCCCGTGAATCCCTTGGGGCCAATATTCAGTCGAGGGTCATCCCCACGGTAGGTTTGATTCAAGTGGAAGATATTGAACCGAATGGCCTGTTGTGACGCTACATCTCCTTGAATACGAATGTCGGCACGGCTCCACACGCTGGACCAAGCAGCCACATGATTCAACAGCAATTGATCAAAACCCTCAGACATGGCTTTGGTTGATAAACCTCTTGCTTCTTCTACAATGGCATTGGATTCCATTTGCAATGAAGTCAAAACACCTACGAATTTCTCAAGAACAACGGCGTCATTCATCTCGAGATCACACGTGAATGTGCATTGAGACTTCGCCTTCTGAGCACAGTGATCCGAAACGGGCAGTGGAATTTCCTCGCCGGCACAAATTAACTTCGCTTGATTCGCCATACTCAAAGCGGCATGGAACCCAGACTTCTCTGTTTCACTGTGCACAACACCTACTCCATCCTCATTGACTTCACTCGCATTGAACCTCCAAAATGCTTCATCCCAATTTGAATCCTGATTGTGGACATCTCCATCCAGATAAGGTTTAACTTGAATAGATAACGAATTCGAAAGTGCCTTGACTGTGTATCGCAGTGCGGCAATTTCTGGTTGATTCATTGAACAAAAGCGTTCTGATTCTACACCAATCAATTGCCCCTGACTCATTTCGATAACAAACGACCGGCGTAGCACACCTTCTCTCATGTCAATGAACCATTGAAAATCACGAATGCTCTTTGCTGCATGCAAATCCAACTTCTCACCGTTCACTTCAACGTCAATTCCAATCCAATTGGTTGAATTTAGAACCTTAGCGAAGTAATCTGGATATCCATTTTTCCACCATCCGACGCGTGTCTTATCTGGATAGTAGATTCCTGCTAGGTAGGACCCTTGGAGGCTCTGACCACTGTACAACTCCTCAAAATTGGCTCGTTGACCAAAACGGCCATTTCCAATGGATAAAAGAGATTCAAAGCTCGTTACTGACTCACTGCTCCATCCCGATGTCCCAACTTTCCATTCGTCAAGAAGGCTCTCCATCTTCATATCGAAGGGGCGAGCTGTTTGAAAATTGCCTTAAGAGTCAAGCCGTTCAAGCTGGCATAGGTAGCATGTGCAGCTTCCAAACCGTCACCAACACCAACAACCATAAAGCCTCCAGATAAAGCTGCCTCCACGCCTGATTGGGCATCTTCAAACACAAGACACTCTCCTGGTGTAACATTCATGGCATATGCAGCTTTCAGGAAAACTTCCGGATCTGGCTTTGACAGCGTGATGTTATTGCCATCAACAATGGCATTAAACCGTGAAGTCAGATTCAGTTTGTCGAGAATCATTCGCGCATTCTTCGATGAACTGCCAAGTCCAATCTGAACATTGGACGCCGCCATTTCATCCATCAGAGGAAGGATACCAGCTAAAACATCGTTTGACGATGTACCTTCTGCTAAATTCAGATAAAGCGCATTCTTCCTCGCCATTAGTCGAATCTTCGTTGCCGAATCCAAAATCAAATTTCCTTTCTGTAAGATGTACTCAAGGCTATCGACCCGAGAGACTCCCTTAAGCCGATCATTGTCATTTTCCGTAAATGGGACACCAAGCTCGTCAGCTAGTTCCTTCCATGCTGCAAAGTGATGCCGAGCTGTATCGACAATGACACCATCCAAATCAAAAATGCAAGCCTTTAAGTTCAGCATCTTACGCTACATTGAAGATGTAATCCATATGATACTGTGCAAGGCCATCAATCGGCCGCTTAATGATTTGCCCAACCTGAATCCCCTCTCGAGCACAAACATGACGTAAAACGTCTTGAAAATGATACGCTACGGATCCTACAAAATGGACGGGACATTCTTTGTAGCCTTCATAGCACTTGACATGGACATCAACAAAGGACTGGAATCCCTCTTCCAACAGAGAAATGATTTGTGGCACTTCCTGATGGCGTCCTATAAAGGTCATGAATGAAGCAAGAAAAACATTCGCATCTGGCTCTTGGTAAACTCGATTGACAATATCATCCTTGTCAAAATTGAAGACTGACCTGAAATCATTGTCCACAATTGGATCAAGCTTGTGATACAAATGAAGCGCTAACAAACGCTTTCCAAACCAAGAACCACTGGCCTCATCACCCAATATGTAGGCCAAGGCAGGCACTTCTTCCCGTGTGACTTTGCCGTCAAAGTGACAAGAATTTGAACCGGTTCCAATGATGCAAGTAATCGCAGGCACACCACTGTACGTGCTATATGCCGCTCCATCAAGGTCGTGTCCTACATGAATTTTCGCTGAAGAAAAGACCTGCTCAAGACCATTTGCGATAATTTGACATAGTACTTCGGAACTGCTTCCGGCACCATAGAAATAAACTCGATCTACATCCGAAGCAATGCTCATAGCATCTGATGATTCCATCATTTTCGTTTTGACCAAATCCGCGTCATGGAA
>DCPZ01000071.1:0-11087 GCA_002323795.1 Flavobacteriales bacterium UBA1531
TGTCACGGATGTCATGGTGCCGTGCACGCGCACTGGACCAACCTTATCTCCACGATTCTGATCGTTTGTCCCATCTTTATACTGAGACGAAATCTCAGCTGTTTGTGGCTCTTCTGCGGCAGAGGCACTTGCGGATTGAGTTTCGTTGGAAGCGGCTGAATTAGCAGGTGCTTCTGAATCGCATGCCATCAAGGTCCATGCTGCGAAGAGAACTGTGCTGAAGGATGTCATTTTCATAAAAACTTCTATTTCTTACAAATTTAACGACGGAACCGCTTTAAATCGAGGTTGAATTAATTTGTTGGCTTATCTTCACTTAATCTCATTGATTTTTGGAAGAATGGATACTGGAACAGCGCATGCTTTGCTCGGACTATCTGAGCCCTTGGAACAGGAAAATGTTATGGAAAGGCTGGATGCGGAGGCGTTCGCAGTGCGCGATCATTTTATGCGTCAACCAATCGTTCCAACGCTTTTCCGTTCACGTGTTAACCGTTTGGTGCAACTGAGCGATGTGGCCCGAGTGCTGAATGTTGAGCCTTTGGGAGCGCCCGTTGAACTGCCAAAATTGCTACCTTCAGGTTCTAACTTCGTTTTGCTGGTTCGAAACCACGTCGAGAATATTCGTCGGCTGCGAACGGCAATGGCAGGCACTCTCGATCCCGACGTTTTGGTGCGCTTTGGCAATGCCCTTTGCAATTTGCAATTGCGTTACATGGAAGAGTTTTTGGCTCTTTCTGTGGATTCGGCCAATCTAGACATCGAGCTGGATGCAATTCCGGCGCGTGATGAGATTGACTGGCAAACATTGCTCGCTTCCATCGAGGGCAAGACAGAGGAGGCGCAGCTGATCATCGTCAAAGAAAGGAAGCGTATGGCTCAGATTTTGGAGCGCGAAACCATCTGATTTACTCACGACCCAAAGCTACAATTGGGTCTAGTTTTGCTGCTTGTCGGGCAGGATAATAACCACTCGCGATGCTCGTGATAAGGCTTAAGATGACACCCGAAATCATCCAGCCAAGTGGCATCACAAACGGGGTTTCCATGAAGTAAGCAATACCGTTTCCAGCGGCCAATCCGAGAACGATTCCAGCAACTCCTCCCAATTGTCCGATGATGATGACTTCTATTAAAAACTGAGTTCTGATGGCGTTTGGAGTTGCTCCTAAGGCCTTTCTTGTTCCTATTTCGCGCGTGCGTTCAGAGACACTAACAAGCATGATGTTCATCAGCCCTATACCGGCACCAAAAAGAGTAATGATACCAATGATCGTGGCGGCCATGGTGATACCGCTGGTGGCTTCTTGCAAAGTATCGACCAGACTGTTACTCATTGAGACATTGAACGAAAGCTCTTCACCGGGCCGGTCTCTCCGCACGACCCTCATCAAACCCATGGCTTCTTCGGCCAAGGTTGCGATCGTAGCTGCGTCCTCCACTTTACACGCGATTCGATAACTTCTGTTTTCATCGGAAAACTGCTGGCGAATGCATGGAATAGGCACGTAGCATTGATTGTCTTGAGACATCCCAAACGACTGACCGCGTGATTTAAGAACACCAATGATTTGATACCGTTGTGAACCCAATGAAAATTCAGCGCCAACAGGCTCTTCCCATGGGTTGAACAGTTCTGTGGCCAAATCGGATCCAATCAAGGCGAGGCGTTGTAAGGAGCGTGCTTCTTTCGGAGTGAGATTTCTGCCATTTTTCAAATCATAACCACTTACATCAAGGTAATTTTCTTCAATCCCGAGGATTTGAATGTTTGGATTGGTTTGCTCTTGACCACGCGAAAGAGTGGCTTGGCTTGTGCCAAACACTGAATAACTCACGGCCATGGAATTGGATGCTTCCTTCGCAAAGCGCTGGGCTTCGTCATATGTAATCGGTGCTCCCGCTTTGACACGTTGTCCTCTGTTTACTCCTGTTTCTGAGCGCTGAAGAAAGGTAAAAACATCTGTGCCGAGAGACGAGAACTGTTGAGTGACATTGGCTTCCAATGAAGATGTGGCTGTCGTCATGCTGATGAGCGCCATGATACCAAGACCAATGATGGCAATGGTGAGGGAAGTTCGAAGCAAATTGCTTCGAATGGACCGTATGGCGACCCGCGTCATTTCAATGAGTAGCTCCCTCTTCATATTGTGCGAATGTACTGCTCACAGCCGCAGAGTTCAGTTGATGCACCATAGCTGTTGATTTACATTTGGTTTGATTGGATTTTCTACAAATTCAAATTGCTTGAAATCCCGAACAATGGATTTCCTTGAGATGTTGATTTTGATTTGAAAGTTTTGGCTCGGCGATCTTGTTTCAACTCTTATTTCCCCAGAGGCTTTTGTCGGAATTAATTCAGTATTTTTGGTGCTTAACAAGCTAGGTAAGGCTTCACAATAGAATTGATGCAAGGATACATTGAATATTTAGACGAGATCGAAACGAGGAAAAGTCAAGGTCTTAGTCCGAAACCAATTGATAGCGACGGTTTGCTGCTTGAAATTATTGAGCAGATCAAAGATGTCAATCATCAAAGCAGAAAAGATTCACTCCACTTTTTTTGTTACAACGTGTTGCCGGGTACAACGAGCGCTGCTGTGAGCAAGGCGCATTTTCTGAAGCAAATCATCTTAGGAGAAGCAAGTGTTGAGGAAATTCAAATGCCCTTTGCCTTTGAATTACTCTCACACATGAAAGGCGGGCCTTCGGTTGAAGTTCTCATTGATCTAACTCTTGGAGAGGATTCTTTGATCGCAGTTGAAGCGGCAGAAGTCTTAAAGAAACAGGTTTTTCTTTACGAGGCGGATACAAGTAGATTGGACGAGGCATTAAAAGCCAACCACTCTCTCGCGAGGGAAGTCCTTGAGAGTTATGCGAAAGCAGAGTTTTTTACGAAGCTTCCTGATCTTCCTGAAAAAATTGAGGTAGTTACGTTTGTTGCTGGAGTTGGAGATATTTCAACAGATTTGCTTTCACCGGGGAGTGATGCTCATTCCAGATCTGACAGAGAATTGCATGGTCAATGTATGTTCGAACACAATCAACAGCAGCAGGAAGCCCTTCGAGATTTGCAGGCAAAGCATCCAGATAAAAGGGTAATGCTCATCGCTGAGAAAGGCACCATGGGAGTGGGGTCTTCAAGGATGTCAGGCGTGAACAATGTGGCACTTTGGATTGGAAAAGAAGCAAGTCCATTTATACCTTTCATCAATATCGCTCCAATTGTAGCAGGGACCAATGGGATTTCGCCAATATTTTTGACCACTGTGGGAGTCACTGGTGGAATCGGGCTGGACTTGAAAAACTGGAGAAAAAAAACAGATGCAAAAGGCAATGTGGTGTTTGATGAGAACGACGAACCGGTTCTAGAAAAGGTTTATTCGGTAGACACAGGGACCGTTTTAACAATCAATACCAAAAGTAAAAAGTTGTGTCAGGGTGATCGTGAATTGATGGATATCTCCTCAGCCTTTACACCACAAAAAGTTGAGTTTATGAAAGCCGGAGGCTCATACGCCATCGTTTTTGGCAAGAAGCTTCAAACTTTCGCAGCCAATGCACTCAAAAAAGAGATTCCTCCTGTTTTTGCGATTTCCAAAGAAGTTTCGATTGAAAATCAAGGACTTACAGCTGTTGAGAAGATTTTCAATAAAAATGTGGTGGGCGGTTCAGGAGCCCGACTTCATGCTGGCTCATATGCACGCGTTCAGGTGAATATTGTCGGTTCACAGGACACCACGGGCCTGATGACCTCCCAAGAACTGGAGATGATGGCAGCTCGGGTCATTTCTCCGTTGGTAGATGCCGGATATCAATCTGGATGCCATACCGCCTCGGTCTGGGATTTTAAATCCCAAGAAAACATTCCGAGACTCATGCAGTTTATGAGTGACTTTGGATTGATCACTGCGCGGCATCCTGATGGCAAATATCATCCAATGACAGATGTGATTCACAAGGTGCTTAATGACATTACGGTGGACGATTGGGCCATTATTATTGGCGGTGATTCCCACACGAGAATGTCCAAAGGGGTTGCCTTTGGAGCAGATTCAGGAACAGTAGCACTGGCGTTGGCTACTGGCGAAGCATCGATGCCAATTCCTGAATCAGTCAAGGTCACTTTCAAAGGCACCATGAGAGATCAAATGGATTTCCGTGACGTTGTTCACGCCACGCAGAGCCAGATGCTCAAGGAATTCAGTGGTGAAAACGTTTTTCAAGGAAGGATTATTGAGGTGCACATTGGAACACTTTTGGCAGACCAAGCCTTCACATTTACTGACTGGACCGCTGAGATGAAGGCCAAAGCGTCCATATGCATTTCTCAGGATGATACGCTCATTGAGTCATTGAATATCGCTAAGGGTAGAATCCAAATAATGATTGAAAAGGGAATGGATAACGAGGGGCAAGTTCTCCAAGGCCTTCTGGATATAGCGAATCATCGAATTGATGAAATTAAATCTGGTAAAAAGCCGCCGCTGACACCTGATGAAAACGCGAAATACTATGCCGAATTTGTGGTAGACCTGGATGTCATTGACGAGCCCATGATTGCGGATCCGGATGTTCACAACGTCGACGTATCGAAGCGCTACACGCACGATACCATTCGAGAACTTTCATTTTATGAGGGGAAAAAACACATCGACTTGGGCTTTGTCGGTTCTTGCATGGTGCACAAAGGTGACATCAAGATTGTTGCTAAAATGCTGAAGAATCTTGAAGAACAATCGGGGAGTGTAGAATTCAATGCACCCCTAGTAGTTACGGCACCAACGTATAACATCATCGACGAGCTAAAGGAGGAGGGCGACTGGGAAATTCTGCAGAAGTACTCCGGCTTTGAGTTTGATGATGCAGCCCCCAAAGGTGTTGCTCGAACAGAATATGATAACATCTTATACCTCGAGCGTCCGGGATGTAATTTGTGCATGGGAAACCAGGAAAAGGCCGAAAAAGGTGATAGCGTAATGGCTACCTCTACGCGACTTTTTCAAGGCAGAGTGGTCAAAGATTCTGCCCGCAAGAAGGGCGAATCATTGCTAGCTTCCACTCCAGTTGTGGTGCTCTCTGCGATTCTTGGCCGCACGCCAACATTGAAAGAATATAAGACGGCGACAAAGGGAATCAAATTAACACAATTTGCCCCTCCTCTGAACAAGATGACTTCGAAACCAGGGCATTTGCTCGCATATTGACCTTTTTCACGATTTCAAGATTTTTCGGGGCGATAAATACCAAATCGTTTAGAAGCCAAACATGCTCAAGTTTGAAAACTCTATTTCGCCGGACGAATCGACCAATGGTCCTTCCGATGATTCTTATGTCGAGATTGAATTGGCCGGCGAAAGGTTGGAGTTACATCCCGAGAGGGGCATGTGGTGGGCAAAGGAGGAGACTTTGATGATCTCTGATGTGCATCTGGGAAAGGCAGGTCATTTCCGGAAGCATGGGATTGCAATTCCTCAAGAGGTCAATGCTGCTAGTCTGCGACGAATCGAGGCCTTGATTCACTTTTATCAACCGAAACGCTTGCTTGTTTTGGGCGACCTCTTTCACAGCGACCTCAATGCTGAGTGGTCTGAATTCTGTCATTGGCTCACCAGGATCTACGGCTTATATGATCTCCGGGAATTTCGTCTTGTGGAGGGCAACCATGATGTTCTGCCCGATGCTGCTTTTGATGGAATCCAGGTGAACCGCTGCGCAAATTGGAGTTTGGGTCCCTTTGACTTTGTCCATGATCCCAAGAATTTTCGATTGCAGGCCACTCCTGATCGCATTGCAATTGCAGGTCATTTGCACCCTGCCATCCGGCTAACTGGAAAAGCGAAACAACAGCTGCGCCTGCCGGGATGGTGGTGGCAGGCCCGTCATCAGACGCTGGTAATGCCCAACTTCGGAACCTTTACGGGTTCTGCTGTGGTTGACATGAAGTCGCAGGATCGTTTTTGGATGTGTACAGGCGAGTTGGTCATGCCTGCCGAATGATCTAGAATTCGATGTTGCTGGTGAAGGCTCCCGTAAATTCAATGGGGAGTCCAACCAGCGTGCTGTCCACCCATTTGCGAAGCGTGAGGCTAAAGTCCACGGTTTCAGGACCTCCAGACAGAGCCCGGTCAATGACAATTGAACCGTCTGTTGCCTTGAAATCTTGCACAGCAAAAATGTCGTCACCTTGGTTAATGACTTGCACCAGATGTTCGATTTCTTCCTGTTGAACGTAGTACACATCATCGTCAAGGACATCAAAGGAGAATCTAAAGGTCAAATCGTGGGCAGGAACATGTGCATCAACTTCCTCAGCAGTCCGCAAATCAGCTACGATGTGGTAGCTTCGGGAAAGTGGCTCTAGGCTGTCAGGTACGACAGCCTCTGCCATCTTCAAGCTATAATCTGAACCATTGAAGCCAACAGTTCCACATGCGCAGTCATAGACTGGATTGACGAATTCGGGGTTCTTATAGCAGCCGGTGGCAAGGCTCCATGCAGCGATGACTGCAGCAAAGGCCGCGATAGAAGCAGGGGTGGACTTAAAGATCTTCTTCATGGTTTCATGGGATTGCTCGCCAAGATACATGGTTCATCACAGATATGAATGGTCCAGGACCATTTGGCTCATTAATTTCTGAGCAGAGGGTAGATCAAATACTCCTTTCGGCGGTCATTGAACTGGATAAGTTCATCAATCCATAGCTCAGTCATGGCTGGGGGCCAATGCTCTGCTTCCAAGGCTTCTTCCAAGGCTTTATTTCCGGTCAGTTTCGCCATGAAAACGGGTGAAGAGATGAATGGTTGAGTTGGAAAGGGCCATTTCTTTCTGCATTCGAACACGAGTTTCCAATCAAATCCACTGGCAGATTCGGTCCATTGCTTTCCGAGCTCCTGCAGATTTCGCCCGCGGCACGTTTCATCCTGATTTTTGGGGTGCGGCGCAGCTCCTGGGGTGGCAAGTGGTGTAAACGCAAAATCTCCTTCGTCAACTCCGGGCAGGCCGATGCATTGAAAGGGCAGTTGTGTTCCACGTCCGATGCTTGCCACGGTCGGCTCCAATGGACAAAGGCTTGGATAAAGCGCAATCGCCGCTGCGGTCGGTAAATTTGGGCTTGGGGCAATGGTTGGGTACCAACGGTCACTGTGAGCGTAGCCTTCACAGGGAATCACGATGAGGTTGCACTGAACTCCGCCTTCAAGCCAACCCTCTCCGTTGATCATTTGTGCCATTTCTCCGAGCGTCATTCCATGCAAAACAGGAACAGGAATCATTCCGACGAAAGATTTCCATCGCGGATCAAGCAGCGGCCCTGCCATTTGATGTCCATGTGGATTGGGTCGGTCGAGTACGACCACAACTTGGCCGTTTTCAGCGGCAGCTTCCATGACCAAAAATAAGCTGCTCAAATAAGTATAAAAGCGAGTACCAACATCTTGAATGTCGAATAGGATCATTCGTACATCGGAGAGCGACTCTGGGGTGGGTTTTTTATGCTTACCATGGAGACTGAGTATGGGTAATCCGGTCTTGGAGTCGGTGCCATCATCAAAGTTGGCCCCATTGTGGAGGTTTCCGCGAAATCCGTGCTCCGGCGCGAAAACTTTTTTGACGTCAATCCCGAGTGCCAACAACGTGTCAATCAAGTGAGTTTTTGGACCTTCTGCGCCTTCTCCGATCACAGATGTTGCGTTCGCAACCACCGCAATGGGCGCTCTGCTGCAGGATTCGTAAATGTCACGAATGTTTTCATTTCCAAGCCGCACTCTGAGGGGAGGGACGCTCCGATGTCGGGTGTGCAGTACACCATGCCCACTATCGATTGTCAATTTGGTGCTGTCGAAACCAAGGGATTCTTGTCCCATAGAAACGGTTCCCAGCAATGAATGCATCAACATGACGAAGGATAATCGCTTCAGAAACTTCATGCGTCTAAAGTAGCGACGTAATTTGGCGTCTGTGAAATTCCAACATCATTTATGATCCATCGGACTTCTTTACCACGCCGCATGGCCAAGCGACTAGCTGGTAGCCAAGGGCAATCGACTTGGTCAAAGCCGGTTGTGCAGATCGCCACAGCAGGTGTGACAATTGGGATTGCCTTGATTGTCATTGCGACTTCAATTGTTCACGGATTTCAAAGCGAGGTGAAGGAGTTGGTCGTCGGCTTTGGATCGGATATTCAAGTGCTCAATGGCGATTGGCGAGACCAAAAAATCATAAGATCAAAGAAGGTAGAGCAAGATTTGCTTTCACTTTCAAACGTGAAAAGTGTTTATCCCTTTTATACATCTCCGGGAATAGTTGAGTCAAAATCCGGATTAAAAGGAGTGGTACTCAAGGGAATGAACTTAGAGACCTCAAACGGAATGCTTGAGAAATTTCTGCTCGAGGGCCGTGTGCCTCGTTTTGATGGAAAGGATAGTGTTGTTCTTTCGTTGGAACTGGCTCAGAGGTTGGAGTTGAAATTGCATGATCCATTGACCATTTATTTGGTTGGTGGTCCAACAGGTATTCGGCCGCGCAGCATGGTGCTGGGAGGCATTTATCGCACAGGTCTGATCGAATACGACGAAGAATTCATGTTTGTGCCTACGCAAGCCATTCAATCCACGGCCGGATGGGGGCTGGATTTGCAGCTTGTTCTGAATGAAAACACAGTTGAAGCGAGGGCGTTTGGAGGCAATCGAAGCCCGAAAATCAGTTGGAGAGAAGTAACGCCGGACGGCAAGGTTAGACCGCTCGGATGGAGAAGCAAAGGGGCACATCCATTGTCCGAAGTAAAGGCCAATAGCGTCATGGCCATTGCCGAATCACGAGACCTAGACTTCAATTTATTGCCCGATACAGCATGGCTTTCACGTAGGATGGGGGAATGGAAGGTAGTCCCTTCAGGATCAGGATGGGACAAGGCCGCAAGCGGTTATGAGATTTACCTCGAGGATGGTGTTGATTTGTGGACTTCGGAGGCCGAGATCTACGCCGCTTTGCCTTTAGGACTCGTGACGGAGACTGTTACACAGCAGGCACCTGAGATGTTTGCGTGGCTCGGAATGCTTGATTTAAACGTAGAAATCATCATTGGCCTCATGGTGCTGATTTCGATCATTAACATGACTTCTGCGTTATTGATTCTCATCCTTGAGCGAAGGCCGATGATCGGAATGCTAAAAGCTCTTGGTATGTCTGATGGTCAGGTTCTTCGTGTTTTCATTTGGCAAGCCGCACGAATTTTAGGCCAGGGATTTTGGATGGGCAATGTCTTGGGATTCTCAATTGTTTACGTGCAAGAGGCCACAGGATGGGTGGGTTTGAACCCTGAAGCTTATTACCTCAGTGAAGTTCCTGTTCAACTGAATGCTGGATTCTTGGTTGGAGTTGAGCTCTTGATTTTTGTTCTTTGCGTGGCAATGATGTTTTTTCCAGCCCTTGCGTCGACACGAATTCGTCCAGCAGATGCACTTCGTATGAATCGATGATCATTCATCGAATGGATCAAATTGAAATGATTCAGTTTTTTTGCCATTTCTAACAGCTGTTCGGTCGTTACCTTTGCTCATATGCAATTAGCTAAAAACGTTCATCAAAACATCCTGTCGACCATTGGCAATACGCCGATGATTCGGATGCATAATATGACCCAGGATTTTCCATGCCCTGTTTTTGCGAAAGTGGAATATTTCAATCCTGGCCACAGCGTAAAGGATCGGATGGCTCTTCGTATGATTGAAGATGCAGAGCGAGAAGGCAATTTGAGGCCTGGTGGAACAGTGATTGAATGCACCAGTGGCAACACAGGAATGGGGTTAGCCCTTGCTTGTTCTGTAAAAGGATACAAGTTGATCTGTACGATGAGTGACAAGCAGTCCAAAGAGAAGATTGATATTTTGAGAGCCATGGGAGCGGAGGTTCATGTTTGCCCGACAAATGTGGAGGCGGATCATCCGGATAGTTATTACAGCGTCGCTAAGCGATGCAATGAGGCAGATCCCAATAGTTTTTGGTGCAATCAATACGACAATAAATCGAACCAAGAAGCTCACTATGCGTCAACGGGTCCTGAAGTCTGGGATCAGACCGAAGGCAAAGTGACGCACTTTGTGGTTGGGGTCGGAACGGGTGGAACAATCAGTGGAACAGGCCGATTCCTGAAGGAAAAGAATCCAGATGTGCAGATTTGGGGCATCGATTCCTATGGCAGTGTGCTTAAAAAGTACCATGAGACGGGTGAATTCGACGAAGCGGAGATTTACCCGTACATCACGGAGGGTGTTGGGGAAGATATTTTACCAGCCAACGTCAACTTTGATGTGATTGACCACTTTGAAAAAGTGACGGACAAAGATGGTGCTTTGACAGCACGCGAAATGGCTCGAAAAGAAGGTCTTTTTCTCGGATACAGTTGCGGCAGTACGTTTCAAGGGCTGCGCCAGTTGAAGGACCGTCTAAAACCGACCGATGTGGTCGTTTGCCTTTTTCATGATCACGGCTCTCGCTACGTGGGAAAAGTATACAATGACGATTGGATGAAGAGTCACGGTTGGCTCTAAAAAGGTCTTAGTTTTTGGCCAAAAGGCCCTGATCGTTATTTGCTGAATTCTAGTACGGTGGAACGAATGATCGCAATGCATGCATTCAATTGCTCTTCTGTAATGACAAGTGGGGGAGCAAAACGGATGATATTGCCGTGGGTAGGTTTCGCCAAAAGTCCATTGTTTTTCAATGCCACGCATAAATCCCAGGCCGTGGAGCTGTCCTGAGTGTCATTTATAATCATAGCGTTCAGTAGTCCTTTGCCTCGGACGGAACTTATCAGATTGCTTTCTTTGACCAGCGCTGAAATTCCTAATCTAAACTTTTCTCCCAGGCGCATTGCATTTTCTGCGAGCTCTTCATTCACGATGACTTGCAATGCAGCCATGGCGACTTGGCAGGCCAGAGGATTTCCTCCGAATGTACTCCCGTGTTCGCCAGGTTGAATGCACATCATGATTTCGTCATTTGCCAAAGCTGCAGAGACGGGGAAAACTCCTCCTGAAAGCGCCTTTCCTAAAACCAGAATATCTGGTTTTGCATCTTCATAATC
>DCPZ01000071.1:11392-27631 GCA_002323795.1 Flavobacteriales bacterium UBA1531
TATCTGGTTTTGCATCTTCATAATCCGTTGCGAGCATCTTTCCCGTTCTTCCTATTCCCGTTTGCACTTCATCCGCGATGAAAAGCACATTGTACTTTGTACAGAGTTTTCGAACTCCTGCGAGGTAACCTTCGTCCGGAACAACGACCCCGGCTTCTCCTTGAATAGGTTCGACCATAAAGGCACAAACATTGGGGTCTTTTAACTCGGCTTCTAGGGCGGACAAATCATTGTAGGGTATTAGACTATAGCCCGGCATGTATGGGCCAAACCCTTCAAACGAGGCGGGGTCATCTGAACTTGAAATAGCAGCTAAAGTCCGTCCCCAAAAGTTGCCGTTTGCGAAAATTATTCGCGCTTGATTCGCGGGTATGCCTTTCTTTAAATACCCCCATTTACGGGCTAATTTATTCGCGGTTTCTCCACCCTCAACCCCGGTGTTCATTGGGAGTATTTTGTCGTATCCAAATAAATCCGTGACGTACTTTTCGTAGGCACCAAGTACATCATTGTGGAATGCGCGGGAGGTCAATGTGAGCTTTTCAGCTTGTTGCTTGAGGGCATTGATTATTTGGGGATGGCAGTGTCCTTGATTGACCGCACTGTAGGCACTTAAAAAATCGAAGTACTTTTTCCCTTCAACATCCCATACGTGCACACCTTCTCCTCGCGTTAAGACCACGGGCAGGGGATGATAATTATGCGCGCCATATTCCTTTTCTAATGCGATCGCCTCGGCTGAACTCCCGGGTGTTCTTAATTCCATGGGACAAAGATAATGCTTGGGCAGCGCTCTGCTCTTACCTGATAACCCTTCCATTTTTATGAGTCATTCGCAAGGATGCTATTCGCAATATCACAACAGGATTGTTGTGGGGACAGTTAGGAGGTAGCGAAATTTGAAAAGGCTTTGTCGCCAAATTGAGTATGACGCAGTTAAGGGGTGTCTTTCGAAAAACTCGTTTACCCGATGAATCGACTTGTGAATAAAGAATTCAGGCGTATTTTTGCACTCCAAAAACAAACAAAAATTGCCATGGCTACCAACCGTACTTTCACCATGATTAAGCCTGATGCCACAGATGCTGGTCATACCGGAAAAATCATTGATCGCATCATTGATGCTGGATTCTCAATCAAAGCGATGAAGTGGACGAAATTATCGCTTGCAGATGCTCAGGCCTTTTATGAAGTCCATGCTGAGCGTCCGTTCTACGGTGAATTGACAGAATACATGTCAAGTGCGCCAATCGTTGCTGCCATTTTGGAGAAGGACAATGCTGTTGCAGATTTTCGCACCTTGATTGGAGCGACAAATCCAGCAGAGGCAGCTCCAGGAACCATCCGCGCAGAGTTTGCTGAGAGCATTGCAGCCAATGCAGTGCACGGTTCAGATAGCGACGAAAATGCCGCCATTGAAGGTGCGTTTTACTTCAGTGCACGTGAGATGAGCTGAACGATTGGGAAGTATAGAAAAAAGCCATCCTGTCCGGGATGGCTTTTTTTATGCTCAACATTCGCGTGACCTTAGACTTAATCTTTGAAAAATGCATCGGCAAAATTGAGCAGTATCAGTTCTTTTTGTGCCCTTGTGAAAGCGGTGTATAACCAGCGCATCCACTCGAGGTCAATCGATTCCTCAGTTAAGTATCCCGGATCGATAAGCACCAGAGGCCACTGACCACCCTGCGCTTTATGACAGGTCATCGACCACCCAAATTTGACTTGCAATGCTTGGAAGCAGGGGTCAGCTTTGGTTGCCTTTCGAATGGCTGTTTTCGATCCAAGATGCACGTAGTCAAGGCCGATTGCTTCTTCCAGCGCTTGGGTCTGTGCATAAGGGATTTGTGGCAAGTCGGACTCGAGGATGCTGAGATTGATGCAGACTTCGAAGACAGGTGATTCTGGAGCATCGGCAAATTTCACCTCTACTTCTGCAAATGCGATTCCATAGCGTTCAAATCGCTTGATGACCTTGGTAACCTCGAGTCCATCGCCGTTGGCTAGCAGGGTTGTTTGAATATTTTCCACCTGAGAAAGCCAATGGTAATTGTTGCGCACAACCATCAGTCTGTCGCCCGCTTCTAATGATTCTTCTCTCCACAAGATCCGGTGCCGAATTTGTTGATTGAATTGTTGGGCACGTTTATTCGACCGAGTTATGAGAGCCACTTGATCTTCACCGTAGGAGTGAAAAGCGTCTTCCAGGACCTCTTGCAACTCGTCGCCGTGAATCCTTTGGATGTCATCAAATGATCTGATTTCGAAGGAAGGCCACACCTTGCTCTTGCTGTCTAAGTTTAACCGAAGATTATGGGCATTGAAGAGAATTCCACTGTCCATTTCCTGGCGAACCACGTCTGTGAGGCGAATGGTGGCGACGGTTAACCCGAATGCCGCGCGCATTTTGGCTTCATTTAAAGCCGGGCTTTCTTGTTCTCCAACCGGTGGAAGTTGGGCGTCGTCACCTACGAGGATGAGTCTGCATCCTGGGCCGGAAAACACATACTCCATGAGATCATCTAATAAGCTTCGGAAGTTCATGTTGCCTCCTGCGGATCGTCCACCACCTTCTCCAATCATAGACGCTTCGTCTACAATAAAGACGGTGTTTTCGAGGGTGTTTGGGGCAACGCCAAAAGCAGGCATTCCATCCTTGCTTTTTCGACTCCGATAAATGCGTCGGTGGATTGTTGAGGCGCTAATTCCTGCGTAGGATTGCATTACCTTGGCCGCTCGCCCAGTTGGAGCAAGTAGGACTGGGCGCTGTCCAAGTTCGCGAAGGGTTTGCACCATGGCTCCAACACTTGTAGTTTTTCCTGTTCCAGCATATCCTCGGATCATCAAGGTGCAACGCGGTTGTGTGCTGTAAACAAATCGGCTGACCGCATGCATCAGGGCTCCTTGGCCTTCAGTCGGATGGTGCGGAAAATGTTGCGCCATTCGGTCGACAAAGTGTTCAATTTGGTCCGAGCCTTTGTTCATGGTAACGAAGGTAAGCGGCCAAACAAGAGGATTTCGAAAAACTTGAACGCTTGTCTTATTTGTCGTACTCACTATGTGTCGTAGATTCGCAAACGACTAATTGCGGCAACGCCTCCTGATTCGATTCCAATGGATAAGTTCTTCAAAGAGATAAACAAATACGTGGTTTCCATCCTGCTTTTTGTAGCAGGTGTTGGCTTTCTCGGTAAATACCTCAGTGGTGATGCCTTAGAAAGCCAACCAACTGCCATGCTAATTTCGTCGATAGCCCTCATCCTTGTTGCGGCCTTAGCAACTCCATATGTGCTCATACGATTGCAAGCGACCCACTACCGGATCATGATGCTTGTTGCGACACTTGCAGCCGTCTGGTTAGGTTATGAGGTCTTTTACAGCGTAGATGAGGAAATTAAATTCCGCGAGCTCAAAGCACAGGTTGATTCTGAGACGGTGCAAGCCCTCAAGGACATTCGTTCTGCTCAAGAAGCACATCAAACCCTCTATGGTATCTATTGTGATGATTTTGATAGCCTTCAGCGTTTCATTTATGAGCCTGTGATTCCAGTGAGTTTCAACATGGGCTCATTCAACGATACGCTCTCAGAATCGAGAAGCGCGGAGATGGGATTAATTCTGACGCGAGCAGATCTTCCAGCCAAGGCAGAGGAATTGGGTTTAACGGAAGAGGAGTTGATTGATTTGATTGCACAAGACTCAACCACTCTTAAAGTGCGCGATGTGATATATACCACGTTTTATGATGAGAATTTTGCTCCAGAGGTCAGAACATCGAAAAGATTGCCCCGGGTTTCAGTGGATAGTCTCTGGTTTAATCCTTTGAGTGGAGAGCGATTTCGACTCGAAACAGACAGTGTTGAATCTGGAGGGGTACTGCAGTCCACCATTTTGGTGAAGGACCCGACGCCCTTTGGACGTGAAAAGGTCAAAAAAGACACCTTGCGCTTCGGATCGTTGACAGAAGCGCACACCGATGGCAACTGGCGCAACTGACAAAAGAGAATCGAGCCTGCTCTTGGCTTGGGATGGCAACAACCTGCTGTGGTTGCACTGTCAGCATGTGACCGTTCTTCAGTGTGAAAGAATCTCGGCTGCTGGACCGAAGGCCTTGCGAGAAGCACTTACGGGATTGAAGTCAGCGCTGATTGGTGTCGATACTGTCCTGTACTCCTCAGATCTTCCGTATTTTTCGATGGCTCCTTCACGGGTTGTGGTTGGGAGAGAAAAGGCACTGCAGACCATCCACTTGGGTCCGATTCCGGCGTCCCCTGTTTCTTTTTACTCAGAGGTTTTTGGCGAAGAATTATCACTTGTTGAGCAGGATTCTCAGGGGTTAAAGGATGAAGTGGAAGCGCTTTGGCCATTGGCCAAGCGTTCCTCAATGGCCCTGACTTTTTTGGAATCAGTGATGCGGGAGATGCGCACACAGTCAAACCTCGGTTGCATCGCCATTCATATCGGCTATGAACGAGCGACGATGGCACTTTTTACAGGAGGGGAATTGATGTGGGCAATGACCACAGATGATTTGGAAGGTGATGGCATTTTGTACCACGTGGTCAATGCCATGAAGCGTCAAGAGGATGCAGATAACATGGACATGGAGGTCTGGTTTACTGGACGAATCGAAGACGAGAGCACATTGCTAAATAGTTTTCGGCGGTTTTTCAACCGGGTTGAGGTTAAAGTGCCTGATGTAGAATGGGCTCATCCTCCGGACCTACCTCAGGAATGGGCAACATTAACGAGAATGATGCCATGCGTATAACCGGAGGAACACTGAAAGGGCGTCGCCCCAAGGTTTCAAAATCTTTCAAAGGCAGACCGACTACCGATTTTGGTCGAGAGAGTTTGTTCAACCTACTGCGCTCTCGCGTCGACTTAGAAGGAGCGTCGGTACTGGAATTATTCGCTGGTACGGGCATGGTGGGTTTGGAGTTTTTTAGCCGAGGTTGCGCGTCGGTTGTTTCCGTCGAAAAAGATCCTGCCGCTGTTCGCGGAATGCACGGAATTGCTCGCGCATGGGAATTGGATGAATGGCAAATTGTAAGGGCTGATGCCATGGGATTTGTAAAGAAATCATTGACTCAGTTCGATTTGGTGTTCGCTGATCCTCCTTATGATCTGCCAGAACTGACCAAAATTCCAGAATGGGTGCTCGAAGGCTCTTTGTTGGTGCCCGGCGGTTGGTTTATCTTGGAGCACGGAGAGCGCACCGATGTATCACATCATGCCGGTTTCAAGGAAACTCGAAAGTATGGGCATGTTCATTTCAGCCTCTTCAAAAAGTGAATTCAAATCATGAAAAAAGCCGTTTTCCCCGGGTCTTTTGATCCCATTACTCGAGGCCATTTGAACATCTTGGAGCGGAGTCTTCCGTTGTTTGATGAGATTATTGTCGCTGTAGGCGTGAATAGCGCTAAGACGTCAATGTTCTCCATGGAGAAGCGATTGAAGTGTCTGGAGGTGGTGACGGCTCGATTTTCCAATGTCAGCGTTCGAACCTTTGAAGGCCTGACGAGTGCCTTTTGTGAAAATCAAGGAGCCAATTGGCTCATTCGTGGCGTGCGAAATGGAGGAGACTTCGAATACGAAAGGACGATTGCACAAATGACTAAATCATTGAATCCGAATTTGGAGACGGTGATCTTGTTCACGGACCCGGAGTTTGCGCACATCCATTCCAATGTGGTTCGTGAAATCTTGCGCAATGGAGGCGATGCGAGCGCTTTCATCCCCTCAAAACTGCGTAACGAAATTTGAAAGCAGTGCGGCACTTGTGCATCATCCTTTTGATTGCGTCCCTCGGTTTTTCCAGGACGGTGGTGCACGCGCAAGTGCATTCTTTCGGAAATGACCAATTGAAGATTGAGGTGCTCGGAAGTTGCAAGCATGCTGAGACGGGAGAGGCTGCGCCGAGTCTCATTCATGTTCGTCAATTTGACTATCCGGGCATCAGTAGTGGGGAATGGATGGATGAAATTCTGGTCAGTTCAGACGGTTCATTTGTGTGGGAACTCGAGGTGCTTAATCATCCGACGTTATTTGAACTTTCAGCGCCGCCTTGGTCGTGGATGATCGTCGTTCGTCCCAATGAGTCGGCTCAACTTGAACTTGCACCGGGCAATCAGGCACAAAGTCTCTATGGCGTTTCTGGTTTTTCCAATTGGCTGGGAACCCACCCGACCAACACATTGGATTCACTCTTGGTGACACAACGCACATTGACCGGACAAACGGCTGCCTCGGTGATGTTAAGAATGAACGGCGTTAATCAGATTGAATTGGATTCAATGGCTCAGGAAAAAAAGTCAATTGATGATGCCTATGAGTCGGCTTGGTCGCAAGCAAGGAAGTTCTTAAAAAAACCATGGGAACAGGATATGTTATGGCATTCGAAGTTCAGCTGGATGGCTTCTCAGGGCAGTAAAAAAGCGGATCTGGATTCGGCATGGGTCATGAGCGGGATGTCTTCAGATCTTCGTCTTACGCCAGAAAAGTTGAGCTCTGCAGGTTGGTTGAGTGCTTGGCGCCAAGTTCATGGCAATTGGTGGAAGAACGAAGGGATTGATTGGGATGCTATCAACGCTGCAGTGTTTCAAGCCAATCGCGATTCGCTTGAACGTTTGATGGCTCCCGTATTGGATCCGTCTCATCCGGAAGCGCTTGAGCTGGCCTGGCTGGACATGGCGCTTCAACAACCATCTATTTTGGTTGAACGTGTTTGGGAGAGTATTTCGATGGATCCGTTTTTTCAAGACTTGTATAAGCAGCTGCTCCAAACCAGACGAAAGGGTCGTTTTGGTTGGACTCCACAACCGGTTTCTTGGATTTTACCAAATGGTGACTTGGATTCACTTGCGGGTCAATGCATGCAGCCTTGGAAAATCATGTTGATTGTGAAGGATGGCTCTTCCGCCGCTAACCGTGAGCGCGAGTATTTCAACGCGTTGATTGAAGAAGTGGATTTGCGTGAATTGTGTTCCTTCGTGGTGTCCGTTGACAAAGATGAAAAAGGTTGGTCCAATACCATTGCACTTCGAAAAAGCATCGATGAGGAGGTCGTTTGGATGGGAAATAACCCTCAAATATTTGAGGATTACGGAATAGAATCGGTTCCTGCAATAGTTACGCTCAATGCCGATGGAGAGATAAGCCCTCGGCTAAGCCAGTTGCCGAGCCGCGGTCTGGCTTCAGAGCTGAAGCGATTGATAAGGAAGCAGTAACGCTTTTGAAGGCAAGCGAAAAGTGTTCAGTCGGGAATGGAGGAAACGAGATCGAGAATGCTGGGATACGTGTTTTCCAGCAATTCATCACCAAATGGTCGAAATTTCCACTGCACATCTGTAATTCCTTCGGCGCTCTGGGGTATTCCTGTTGTGTTGCTTCCGTCGTGGAAAGCATGAAACCAAAAAGTTGTTTTCAGGATTGGGATGCCATCTTCTTCGTACGTGTGGTAGGTGGTCCGCAGGTGACTCCTCAGCGAGAGTCGATCGATTCCGGTTTCTTCGGTGACCTCGCGCGTTGCGGCCTCTTCGATGCTTTCGCTGGGCTCAACCTTGCCTTTGGGTAAATCCCACCGAGTGTTACGTTCTATCCACAAGAATGCACCATCTTGATTCTCAACGACGCAACCTGCAGCTAGGACTTCTTTGTACAAGATGCAGAAGTTCATCCAAAGCATTTGAACGTTCTTACTCTCCAAGATAACAGTTTTTATGGCGGTATCGTGTCGCAGCAGATTCGGCAATTCCTGCAACTGTTTTTTGCTCGGTTCATGGAAGACTAAATCATTCTGCTTTGCCTCGGTATTTTCAGTGAAGATTACCGGACGATTCAAAATATAAACTTCATACATTCGCGCCATGATTTTGTCCGTTGAAAGTAGGCGTAAAGTTGCGGAATTTCTCCTCCGAATAAAAGCGATTGAGCTCAATGTCGCTGATCCATTCACTTGGGCCAGTGGACGACGTTCTCCCATTTATTGTGACAACCGGAAAACGCTCAGCTATCCAAGTGTTCGGACGTTTATTCGTCAATTGTGTGCAGAGGAGATAGAGAAGCGTTTTGGCAGGGTAGACGCCATTGCCGGTGTTGCGACGGGAGGAATTGCCCTTGGAGCTTTGGTTGCCGAGGAATTGGGTTTGCCATTTATCTATGTACGCTCAAAGGCCAAGGACCATGGTTTGGGGAATTCGATTGAAGGAGATTTATCTGTTTTATCAAATGCAGTTGTCATTGAGGATTTGATTTCAACGGGTCAAAGTAGTTTGAAAGCGGTCGCCGCTCTGCGCGATGCGGGCGTTGAGGTGAAGGGACTCTTGGCCATTTTTACCTATGGTTTTGATGTTGCAGAGGCAGCGTTTCTTGATGCGAACTGCGCATGGAGCACTTTGACCGACTATTCCACCATGCTGGATCAGGCAATGCAAGAGGGATACATCACGAATGAGCAGCGTAAGTTGCTGGATTCATGGAATGGCGATCCGCAGGCTTGGAGCGATAAATTCAACCAAAGATGATCATTGAAAGCCCAGTGGTTGAGGCTGGCGCCTCGGCGGAAATGTTATTTGAAACGCTGCGGAATCCAGCGATGTTGGAATCCGTTTTACCGGCGGAACAGGTAAGCAACTTTGAGGCTACAGAAACAGGTTGCTCGTTCAAAGTGACAGGAGGTTTTGCAATCATCATTGAGCGTGTGTCTGAGGAGCGCCCGGGTTTGATCCAATTTGCCTCTCAAAAAGGCACGCCCATCCGCTTCGACTTGAAGGTGCTGATTGCTTCACTTGCTGCTGACAAAGCTTCTGTTCAAGTGCGATGTGATGCAGATTTAAATCCGTTCATGAAAATGATGGCGGAAAAGCCGCTTCAAGCCATTTTTAGTGGAATGGCTGAAGCCATTGAGCGCAAGTATCCGATCTAATCGGTGCGTTTATTTTGTTGCTGATAGATCCAAGACCATTTCAGTTGTTTGTTGTTTTCAATGATCTCTGCGTCTTTTCCGTCTTCTGCGTTTTCATTTGTTTTCCATTGAACAACACAACGCCCCATGTCATCCACTGACAAGATCTTTCCGCATTTCTCTTTGTTTTCCCAATGGTATGTTTTCCACTTGTCACGCGCCAGAAGTTGACGGTCAAAATCAGCGCTCGTTTTCCGACGAAATAAAGCGACCGACTCGGCGCCTTGAATGCAAGCCACCTTCCAATTTTCTATAGCAAGCCGAATATTCTTCTCAAGGGTTTTCCCCAGCATCTGGGGCTCGATTTGATCGCCGGCCTTGTGGGGTATAATTTCTGCAAGTGATGCCCGATACAGAGGTAAAGAAGTCGACAGAGCATTGATGCCAATTCCGATCACGGTGCCGCTGATGAGTCCACCTTGCCAGGTGTTTTCAATGAGAATTCCTCCACACTTGCTCCAGACATTTCCCTTTTTTATAAAGAGGTCATTCGGCCATTTGATGCAAGTGGGCGGACAGTGGTGTCCGAGCGCTTCATTGATGGTTTGCAGTGCTGCGATAGTGGTGGCTTTGTTTAAGTCGAACAATGCATTTGCTTGTCGCTGGATTTGATTTGAGGTTTCAGCTTTCCAGAAAAAGGCAATGCTCCATGCCAGATCTTTTCCTCGCTCTTGGTCCCAAGCAGTTCCAAGCTGCCCTTTGCCTTCAGTCTGGTGTGTCGTTGTGAAGATTCCCACGCTATCGGGGATAGCGGTTTTTAGCCAGTCATGTGCTGCTTCATTGGTGCTATTGCAGCGTGCAAAGTGATATCGGTGAATGTGCAAATCGATGGCTTTTGGTTGCCTTAAAAGAATGGATGAGATGGGGAGCTATCTCAAAGGTAAGGGGGCTTGGTTCATCTTCCGAATGCACTATTGGCATGTTTTCGCAAACGCTGAAGGTTGCAACTGCTTCTGCATCGTATCTTTAGCCGCTGACACCATCACAAACGATAGCCACACTTGGTACAAGAATTGCCACTGCTCAATGCAGTCATCGAAGGACTTCAAGAAGTCAAGGGGAAACAAATCACGATCATGGATCTGAGAGACATTCCTCACGCCGTTGCGGGATGGTTTGTAATTGCTCATGGCACCAGCCGCACACAAGTAGAGGCTTTGGCTCAGTCGGTTGAGAGCACCACCGCTGAGAAAGCTGCAGAGAAACCTTGGGGCAAGCAAGGCTTGAGAAATGGTGAATGGGCTGTATTGGATTACAGCGATATCGTCGTCCACGTGTTTCATGAGGAGACGCGCAACCGATATGCCTTAGAAGAATTGTGGGGCGATGCGAACATTGAGACTGTTGAAGAAGTTTGAATAATCCATGAGCGAACAAAAAGACCAAGGAAGTGAGAGCCGCGACGGAGGAAAGCCGTCCCTCAATTTTTACTGGATATATGCCGTAATCGTTGTGCTACTGTTGGGCATGCTCATGCTGAATTCGGGCCAAGATGGTCGTCAGATTCAGTGGGCAGAATTCAAGGAGCGCATTGAAGACGGCGAAGTAGAGCGCGTCGTTTTCGATGGCCAGCGGGCGACCATCATGCTCAATGAAGCTGCCCGCGAGGCGGACTCAGAAGGAGAAGATGAGGAATCTTTGCTCAAATCGGTTTACCGTTCTTCTGATTACTGGTTGAACGTGCCTGCAGGAGATGCCTACCTCGATGACATGAAAATGCTGTCTGAGGATTATGACTTTGAATACGTCTATGAACCTGTGAACGAATGGGGACAGCAGATAGTGACCTACGTCATTTTCTTCGGTCTGATGATCGGTGTTTGGATTTTACTCATGCGACGCCTCGGCGGCGGCGGCGGCGGCGGCGGCCAAATTTTTAACATTGGTAAGTCCAAGGCTCAACTCTTTGAAAAAGGCAAAGGCACCGATGTTAACTTCAAGGATGTTGCCGGACTGGATGGCGCTAAAGAAGAATTGGAGGAGATTGTTGCCTTCCTGAAAGCACCAGAAAAATATACCAATCTGGGGGCGAAGATTCCAAAAGGAGCCCTCTTGGTTGGCCCTCCAGGAACCGGTAAGACCCTTCTGGCGAAGGCAGTGGCCGGGGAAGCGCAAGTACCGTTTTTCTCATTGAGTGGCTCTGATTTTGTAGAGATGTTTGTTGGTGTTGGCGCTTCAAGGGTTCGTGATTTATTCAAGCAAGCCAAGGAAAAGTCTCCCGCAATCATCTTCATTGATGAGATTGATGCCATCGGCCGAGCACGTGGAAAGAATGCGAGCATGGGGTCCAACGATGAGCGGGAAAACACGCTCAATCAATTGTTGACAGAAATGGACGGGTTTGGCACCAACAGTGGGGTCATTATCCTTGCTGCGACCAATCGAGCAGACATTCTGGACAAAGCATTGATGCGGGCAGGTCGATTCGATCGTCAGATCTATGTGGACATGCCAGATCTGACTGAAAGAAAGGCCATTTTCGAGGTGCATTTGGGTCCCATAAAAGCGGATGATTCAATCGATGTGGATTTCTTATCCCGCCAAACTCCAGGCTTCAGTGGAGCAGATATTGCAAACGTTTGCAATGAGGCGGCGTTGTATGCTGCAAGGAAAGGACGCGATAAGGTGATTCATCAAGATTTCTTGGACGCTGTAGATCGCATCATTGGAGGATTGGAAAAGCGTACGAAAATCATTTCAGAACACGAGAAGAAGACAATTGCATTCCATGAGGCGGGTCACGCCGTGGTGAGTTGGTTGGTTGAGTACGCTTCTCCCTTGGTCAAGGTGAGCATTGTCCCACGTGGACAATCTTTAGGAGCAGCATGGTACTTGCCAGAGGAACGGCAAATCACTACTACTGAGCAAATGCTCGATGAGATGTGCGCCGCTCTTGGTGGAAGGGCTGCGGAGGAGCTTGTATTTGGTAAGATTTCTACCGGTGCCTTGAGCGATTTGGAAAAAGTGACCAAACAAGCATATGCGATGGTAAGCGTTTATGGCTTGAATGACAAGATCGGAAATCGGAGCTACTATGATAGCCGAGGTGATCAAACCTTCACCAAGCCATACAGCGAAGAAACATCGCGCATCATCGATGAAGAGGTTGGAAAGTTAATTGAAGGCTCATATCAGCGAGCAAAGAAAATTTTGCAGGATAACTTCGAGAAGCTCAAAGACCTCGCTGATTCATTGTTGCAGAACGAGGTCATTTTCAGAGAGGATGTGCAGCGGATATTAGGGGAGCGTCCTTTTGAAAAGACGCCGAAAGCGGATGCCGTGACGAAGGACAAAGGCCCTGATTCAGCAAAGAAAGCAACTTCTGATCCCGCAGCACAGGAAGGAACGGGCACCGAAGCTGAAGGAGCTGCTCAGGCTCCAGAGGAATGAAGGGGTGGACCGTGGTCTACAGCGACGGATTTCCGCCTTCGGTGGAATTGAGAAGAACGGTTCTCGATCAGCAACGTATACCAGCCGTGGTGCTGAATAAAAAAGATAGCAGCTACCTATTTGGATTCGTTGAATTGTATGTCCTAGATGAAGATGTGACTCGGGCAAGGGAGTTGTTAGATAACCAAGACGCATTGTCGGATGATTCCTGAAAATTCATGAGTGAAACCAAAACAAGAAGCATCACAGGCTTAATTTTCGGTGTCATTGTGATCGGTTCTGTGGCGATCAGCGCTTGGACAAGTGCAGCGCTTTGGGTTGCTGTCGGAGTTCAGGGTTGGCGCGAGATGCATACGGGCACTCGCTCATCAAATTGGATTCATCGTCTGGTCTTTGCGGCTGTGGCCTCTGCTTGGGTGTATTTGATGGTCCAATTGGCGTGGGATGCAGACGGCGCTCATGTTCCATCCCAGCTTCTAAGCTTGTTAATTCTCATCTGGTCCAACGACTCAGGGGCTTATTTTATTGGTAAGCCGCTTGGGAATCACAAGTTGATGCCTACCGTTTCACCGGGAAAGTCATGGGAGGGTTTTGTAGGAGGTGCGTTTTTTGCAGCGCTGGCAGCAGGACTATTGTTGGGATGGCAGGCGATCTGGATGGGACCGATGATGGCGGTTTTGGCCACAGCAGGGGATTTATTGGAAAGCGCATGGAAGCGTTCCAATGGCATCAAAGATTCGGGTGCATTGATGCCAGGCCATGGAGGTGTCTTGGATCGATTTGATGCCTTCATCATTGCCGCTCCGGTATACTCGCTCATTCTATATTTGCATCCTTTTCAATTCAACCTGAACTTTCTATTCGAATGACATTTCATAGAGAAGGAACCGCGACCTTGTTGATCACCATTTTGTGCACTGCTGCGATTGCGTATGCATCGTACACGTGGTTGCCAATATGGGTCTTCTACATTCTTGCTTTCAGTTGTTTGATTTTAATCGGATTAGTGATCAATTTTTTCCGAATGCCCACTCGATCCATTGGCTCTCAAGCTTTGGATGATATTTTATGTCCCAGTGACGGGAAAGTTGTGGTGATCGAAAAAGTTCAAGAGACGGAATGGTTCAAGGACGAAAGGATTCAGGTGAGCATCTTCATGAGTCCATTGAACGTGCACGCTCAATGGTCACCAATGGCCGGTCGTGTTTTAGCTGCACGTTATCACCCTGGGAAGTACTTGGTGGCTTGGCATCCAAAGAGCAGCACCGAAAACGAAAGAACGACTCATGTCATCGAAGGCCAACATGGCACTGTTTTATTCCGACAAATTGCGGGTGCTGTGGCGCGCCGCATATGCTGGTACTTGAAAGAGGGAGAGGACCTCTCTCACGGCGACGAGGTCGGATTCATTAAATTCGGTTCTCGCATTGATGTGTTTCTTCCAATTGATAGTGAGATCTGTGTGAATATGGATCAGAATGTTGTGGGCAGAGAAACGGTTCTTGCACGTTTCAAAACATCTTGAGAAAAGGACTCCTTCAAAAATTGCTTTTTTTCGCTTCTTGTCGGTAATTGTTGACTCAAAATCAACCCATATGAAGCATTTTACATTGGCCTTTGTTTTAGGTCTGTTTGTTTTTTCAGGAATGGCACAGTCACCGGTCACGTCAGGTGTGCAACTGTTGCAGGATGTTCCTCAACTGGCTCCGGAGATGCGCAAGGCGCTGCCCATGCCAACAAAGGCTGTCGCGGATTTTTCGGATCGCCCTCAACAACCGCTTGAAGGCGAGTCCACATTGGATGTGGAGCACGTCATGTCACGGGAACTTATTGTCGAGCGTCAAGTCATTGGTTACACGCAATATGATCTGCAGTCCAATGCAGCCATTGACGATCGCATGGCCGGGGGAGGAGAAGCTGTTTCTGCAGCTTGGACGATGAGTTTAGAATTGACGCCATTTGAAGACCGTGGAACCGGTTACAACTTTTATGATGGCACGGTATGGGATGAAATCGCTTACCAGCGCATCGAGTCTACTCGCATTGGATGGCCTTCGATCGTTCATACTGCGAGTGGACGTGAAGTAGTCGTGAGCCACCCGGGCATTGACACTCCGCTGCACATGGCTTGGCGCGATGCGGGAACAGGAGCTGCATGGACCGAGGCGAGCATCCCAAGTGACATTGCTGTCGGTAAACTATGGCCTCGAATGGCTGCTGGAGGTGAGGATGGGAATTCCTTACACGTGATCTGTGTAACAACGCCAGAAGCCAACGGCGGTGCGTTTTACGGTGGTCAAGACGGAGCATTGCTTTACTACCGCTCACAGGATGGAGGAGATACTTGGGACATCATCGATTATGTTTTTCCTGAGGCGGACAGCACGCAATTCTTTGGGTTCAGCGGAGACACCTATGCCATTCATGCTCGAGGCAACACTGTGGCGCTCGCCTCATTCAATGATTTCAGCGATTCATTCGTAATGATTTCTCAAGATAACGGCGATACGTGGGAGAAGCAGTTGCTTGTTGATTTTCCAGTGGACCTGTACGAAGTGGACATGGGATTGCCAGAAATCGGTGAAGATTACAATGAAGATGGTCTTTTTCAAGAGTTTTTCAACGCCGACGGAGCGGGGGATATTCACATCGATACATATGGCCAGGTCCACGTATCGTTTGGCTCCATGTATTACATGGATGCGGACACCATTGATGGCACTACGAGCTATTTTCCAGGGACCAATGGTCTTGCTTACTGGAATGAAACCATGGGTTCCGACAGTGCCCAAATCATCGCTTATTCTTTCGACTATGATGAGAGTGGTACGTTGGATTTCGAGGATGAGATTGCCGCGTATTACGTCGGCTGTGCAGCATTTCCATCCATCGCAACAGATGCTTCAGGTGCGATGTACATTACCTATTCTGCTATCATGGAGAATTTCTCAACGGGCGCTCAAAATTACCGCCACCAATTCGTTGTGTACAGCACAGACGGTGGGGTAACTTGGAATACGGAGGAAGCCTGTGATCTGACTCCTGATGTCGACTTTGACGGTTATGAAGCTGTTTTTGGATCAATCGCTCCTGATGTGGTCGATGGCCACCTGGAGATCATTTATCAGCGAGACTTTGAGCCAGGGCTCCACGTGCGGGGTGACGAAGATCCCATCGACATCAATGACATCGTACACTTGCGTGTACCCACGGACGACCTAGGCGATTGCGCTGATGTTGAATTTGAAGATTGGGTAGGCATTGCTGAAGCCTTTGATCCCGCAGAAATCAGCATGTATCCGAACCCTGCGGATGATCAGGTTGAATTGGTAATCAACCGACCAGGTGCGCACCTCGTGGATGTTTGGAGTGCAACAGGGCAACGTGTGCTTTCCATGCAAACAACAGCAATGGTAGCGCAGATGGAAACGAGCCACTGGGCTCCGGGGATATACTTAGTCAATATTTCTCAAGGTGACCATCATACTGTGGTGCGATTAGCCGTTCAGTGAGTGCTCTAAAATGTACATTGAAGCCCCTCGCGCAAGTGGGGGGCTTTTTTTATGCTCGAATTTCGGAGTCGTCAAGACGTGCGGATTAATTTTGGAGCATGTTAGCGGAAATCATCACCATTGGAGACGAGTTGTTGCTGGGACAAACCATTGATACCAATTCAGCTTGGATGGGATCGCAACTCGCTGCGCATGGAATTCGCGTGCATCGAATCACCTCCATTTCCGATGAGTCAGAAGCGATACGCGCAGCGTTGGATGAGTCCTTGTTGCGAGTGGATTTCGTGCTTATTACGGGAGGGTTAGGTCCTACCCGGGACGACATAACCAAGCAAACATTAGCGGATTATTTTGATACGCAACTGGTCATGG
>DCPZ01000011.1:0-78130 GCA_002323795.1 Flavobacteriales bacterium UBA1531
CTCTGGAACAATCTTTGGCGTCTCATGATTGTTTGGAGAAAATTCAAAGTTCAACCATTCACCTGGCCCATTCTACCAATCACTTTGATTGCCATGACGTCGGCATGGTGCTTTCATTGGGAAGCTGGAGCGCTAGGTGCTCCTCCCCTTATCGAGGCCATTGCATTCGGTGTACTCGGCACAGGAAGTTGTTTTAGCTTATGTTACCTCCTCGGCCTTTTCCCAGAATTGAGAGAGGCCATAAAACATCGCTGGTCTTGGTGGCCATGAGGGACTGATCAGCTATCGGCTCGCAACCACTTCTGGGTGCGATACAAGAAGAAGATGTAGCCGCGGACCATCAAAACATTTGAATCGTCTTCGTCGATCCACATTTCACAATCATATATTTTGCCATTCTTGGGGTCACAGATGGTTCCATCTTCCCATTCCAAGTCATCTCCGTTCTGAACCATATTCCGAACGATTTGCATGCCCAATGCGGGTTGATCTTTTCGGTCATCCTCACAATCCGAGCAAATCGGATGTTGATCTTCTTCAGGCAAACGAAAAAGTTCAACAACCGTTCCGAATAATTCGCCATCCTTCTCACTGATGTCAACGATGCTCTTGATTCGACCCGTTTCATCGTCAATGGTTTTCCACTTACCAAGAACAGAACTGGCATCTTGTGCTAAACAGGTTGAGCTTAAAGCAACCGCAATTAAGAGAGAGAGGTATTTCATAAGGAAGATTTTTCTAGGTTTTCAGCATCCCGCTGGGCCCGATGGACGGCAGCATTCAATTCGAAACCCAATAATAAAATGGAACTATTAGAATTCAACCATAAAAGTGTAATCATCAGAGTCCCCAGCGATCCATAAAGCGTATTATATGAGGCAAATTGACCAATGAACCACGAAAAAGCAAAAGTCACAATGATGAGCAGCACGGTTGCAGCAGTGGCTCCGATGGAAAACCACTCCCAACGTTGCTTGATGCGATTACCGGCATTGTAAAGAATAGCGACTGTCGCATACATAAGAGCAAAAGACAAGGTCCAGCGAGCCATCATGAGCAAGGGAATGTCATCCGTATTGAGTAAATTTTTGGCTTCTGCCCATTGTGCCACATCTCCAGCAAAACCAATCAGGAAGACCGCCACCCCCAGCAAAAAGGACAGTAGCAACATCAATCCTACCGAAAGCAGTCGAAACAGCAACCAATTTGGCTTTCCCGGAACATGAGGGCTTTCGCCAAACCCCATGAGGATAGAATTCACACTATTGGATGCATAATAAACCAACAGGACCACACCAACAGACAACAGGGTTCCTTGCCGCTGATCAATCAAATCGGTAACTGTTTGCTCGAACAAGTCAATGGCCTGCTTCGGAAAGAAATATTCCAAGCTGAGCAGCACTTCTTCCGTTTCCAACGGTGTGAATGGAACAATGCTCAGCAACAAGAGCATCGCTGGAAAAAAAGCGACAAACAAACGGAAACTAATGGCAGCAGCGCGCGTCGCAACTGAGCCGTTGACAAGCCCCAAAACGAAAAACCGAAAGACATCGTAAACGTTCATTTCTTGGTCTTTCCAAGGCCTGAGTCGGCGCAAAAACTGACGCAATCGGTCAAAGCCCCTATGTTCTTGAAGCCATTTGAATAAGGGGCCATCTGGAACGGGAGGTGGAGGCAAATGACTCATGGGAGCGCATCGGTTGATTTAAGACTGAAATCCATGCCTTTCACACTATGCGTCAACCATCCCATGGACACATAATCTACCCCTGTTAAAGCATATGAACGCGCATTCGTTGGCGTGATACCACCAGAGGCCTCAAGATCGATCTGGCCTCCCCACCGATCCACCTGCGCCTTCACTTCAGAAGGGCTGTGATTGTCGAGCAATAAACGATCGATCAACAGCATCCCAGAAGGCTTGCGCAATGAAACTTGCATCCGCATGGCTTCGGCAGCCTCCGCAGCATCCCGAACCTCAATTTCCACTGGCAAGTCTCTGCCCAATTCTTTCAGGTATTCAGCGACGCGGTTTAGAACTGATTCAACGGATCCAGCATAGTCCACGTGATTGTCCTTGATCAATATCATATCGTACAAACCCATGCGATGATTCGTGCCACCGCCAAGCCGTACGGCCCATTTTTCGAATGCCCGAAGTCCCGGCGTTGTCTTCCGTGTATCCAACACGGCACATTTGGTGCCGTGAAAAGAGTCCATTACGTCGGCCGTACGAGAGGCGATTCCACTCATTCGCTGAATGAAATTTAAGGCCAACCGTTCTCCTTCTAGAATTCGTCTCGCATCACCCGAGATGTGGAATACGGCTTGACCATGTGACACACGATCACCATCCTTACAAAGCTTCTCGGTGACAAGATCCGTTGACACCCGTCGGAAAACTTCAGAAGCAACCTCCAACCCGGCGACCACTCCGTCCTCTTTGGCCAAAATCCAGCCTTCCCGATGCAACCCATCGGGCAAAGATGAAGCAGAGGTATGGTCACATTCCCCTAGATCCTCTTTCAAGGAATAATCAATCATTTGCAACATCTCAGACGTAAGCATGCCGCGAAGATAAACGCGCGTGAGCTTTGTTCAAGAGCCATGAAACAAACTCATCAACTACCTTTGTTAAATGCAAATGACCTTGGTAGCCTTGGGAAAAACACAGGAAAAGTGGATTGCTGAGGGCATCGCGATATACGAGCAAAGACTCCAGCACTATGGAAAATTCAACTTTTTAGAAACCCCAGATATCAAGTTGAAACAAGCCAAAGCATCTTCTAGTCAGGTAATGAAAGCGGAAGCGATGGTGTTGGCTAAATTATTGCCCGGTGTGGATCACCTCATTCTCCTCGATGAACGCGGAAAAAGCCGCACGTCATTGCAAGGTGCTGAGCATCTCCGAAAACTTCAGAACCGAGGGCTCAAGCATGTGATGTGGGTCATTGGTGGACCATTTGGATTTGACGAGAGCATCCGTTCAAAGGCCCATGAATTTTGGAGCCTCAGCCCCTTGACCTTCTCCCACCAAATGATTCGTCCATTTGCACTCGAACAAATTTATCGCGCGCATACCATCTTAAAAGGCGAGCCTTATCACCATGAATGAAAAAGCCCGGCTCGGGGCTAGGCTTTTTCTCAATCCTCTGTTGCTTTTTTTCAGGCAGCGAGCACCGTCACTACATTATTTAAGACCTCAACGGTCCCTCCCTTGACAGCAAACGTCTGCTCGTCTTTGTTAGTGCGAACAAGGACATCGCCTGATTGCAATGTGGTAATCAAAGCAGCATGCCGATCCATAATGCCCATACTACCATCCGATCCTGGCAATCCAACATAGACAGCGTCTCCACTGAACAACGTTTCGTCGGGGGTAAGAATGTGTACAGTCATATTACTAGTTTCAGGCTTCAGCCATCATTTTTTCTCCAGCCTCAATAACTTCCTCAATGGTTCCTTTCAGGTTGAATGCTGCCTCAGGCAGGTGATCCAATTCACCGCTGAGTATTCGTTTGAAACCTTTGATGGTATCATCAATTGACACCAAAGAACCCTGAATTCCAGTGAACTGCTCCGCTACGTGGAACGGCTGGGATAGAAATCGGCTGATTCGGCGGGCACGGTAAACTGTTTGCTTGTCTTCCTCGGACAATTCATCCATCCCCAAAATCGCAATGATATCTTGAAGCTCTTTGTATCGCTGAAGGGTTTCCTTCACGTCTTGGGCACAGTTGTAGTGCTCTTCTCCTACGATGTCTGGAGTCAAAATTCGAGACGTTGAGTCAAGCGGATCAACCGCAGGGTAAATGCCCAGTGAAGCAATTTTTCGAGACAATACCGTCGTGGCATCCAAGTGAGCAAACGTCGTTGCCGGTGCCGGATCTGTCAAATCATCCGCTGGCACGTATACCGCCTGAACAGAAGTAATGGACCCTCGTTTTGTTGAGGTGATGCGTTCCTGCATCGCTCCCATCTCCGTTGCCAACGTTGGCTGGTAACCCACCGCTGACGGCATTCGACCGAGCAGAGCCGAAACCTCCGAACCTGCCTGCGTGAATCGGAAGATGTTGTCAATGAAGAACAGGATGTCGCGACCACCAGACTCTTCATCTCCATCACGGAAGTATTCCGCGACGGTCAATCCTGACAAGGCTACACGTGCACGAGCCCCAGGAGGCTCGTTCATTTGGCCAAAGACCAAAGTCGCTTGTGACGTTGCAAGTTCCTTGGTGTCGACCTTCGAAAGGTCCCATCCACCAGCTTCCATGCTCTCTTCAAATTCTTTTCCATACTTGATTACACCGGATTCAATCATCTCACGCAACAAGTCATTTCCTTCGCGCGTTCTCTCTCCTACGCCGGCGAAGACCGAAATTCCCTCGTATCCTTTTGCAATGTTGTTGATCAATTCCATGATCAAAACCGTCTTGCCTACTCCCGCTCCTCCAAACAAACCAATCTTTCCTCCTTTTGCATATGGTTCAATCAAGTCGATGACCTTGATGCCCGTAAAGAGAACCTCGGTTGCTGTCGACAAATCTTCGAACTTCGGAGCGTCTTGGTGAATCTCACGACCGTTTTCGGCCCCAGAAATCCCGCCAATTCCGTCAATTGCTTCACCAACAACATTGAAAAGACGACCCTTGATTTGCTCTCCAACAGGCATCGTAATGCCTTTTCCGTCGGATGAAACCGCCATTCCGCGCGACAACCCTTCCGTTGAATCCATCGAGATCGCACGCACTGTGTCTTCTCCAATGTGTTTTTGCGTTTCAAGAATCAAATCTCCGCCTTCTCGCTCGATGCGCAGAGCATCAAGGATTTTTGGAAGGGGAACGCCTGGTGGGAAACTTACGTCGACTACTGGGCCGATGATTTGAGAGATGGATCCTTTTTGGGACATGAGCAATTGAGTAAGTGAAATAATTTCGGTGCAAAAGTACAAGCGCTGAGCTAGTTTACCAACCTATCTTTGCAAAAGTGAAAGTTCATTTCAACGCCAGTGACTTTAAGTCGGAAGCACCCGTCGTTTTGACCGTCGGAACGTTCGACGGCGTGCACATTGGACACCGCGCTGTCATTGACTTATTAAAGAGGAGAGCTCGCGAAATAGGAGGGGAATCGGTCCTGCTTACTTTTCATCCGCACCCCCGAACGGTATTGCATCCCGAGCAACATCAATTGAAGTTGCTCAACACCATCTCAGAGCAAAAGTCATTGCTGCGCGATGCCGGACTTGACCACCTCGTGATTCATCCTTTTACAGAAGACTTTTCGCGAAAAACACCTCTGGAATATGTGCGTGACTTATTCGCCGATGGGATCAAACCACAAAAAGTCATCATCGGTTATGACCACCGCTTCGGCCGAAATCGCGAGGGTTCATTTGATTCGCTCATCAATTTGGGTAAAGTCTTTGGCTTCGGTGTCGAGGAATTGCCCGCTCAAACCATTGAAGAAACAAAAGTCAGTTCAACAAAGGTTCGAGAAGCCCTTCAGGTTGGACACGTCGCCCAAGCGAGAACTTGGTTAAGCAAGCCTTATCCGCTTCTCGGTCGAGTGAAGCGTGGGGAACAATTGGGCAGGAAACTGGGATACCCGACGGCCAACCTTGAGATTGAAAATCCGCTCAAGTTGATCCCCGCATGCGGTGTTTATGCGGTCTTTGCTCGATTAGAAAATGAAGAGTCCTGGAATCCAGCCATGGTCAACATTGGAACTCGGCCCACCGTAGGGGGAACATCTGGCGAGGAACAAATTGAAGTCCATCTGTTAAATGGTGGGCGCCAATGCTACGACGAACTGATTGATCTGCGGTTTATGAAACGGATACGAGACGAAGTTCAATTCGATGGTTTGATCGCACTGAAGCGTCAGCTGCAACAAGACGAGGCCAATGTTCGTTCTTATCTTGAGACCGTTGAAGTCCCATCCACCTCTGCCTGATCAAATGCCAAAAAGCCAATCTCTCATCCAAAGTCTCGTCCAAAGGGTTTTTGCACAGAAGCAAGGCGTCCTCTGTGCGTTCTTCACCATCACTTTGGCTTTTCTTTGGCTCGATTCCTTGACCGCGCAAATTAGCAATGAAGTGGACTGGAAGAAATCTCAGGTTTTCAAAAATCTTGACAAAGCGCGGGAGGCGCGATTGAATGGAGTTCCCATTTTTCGTTTGGACTTGAGCAAGCAAAAATTAAACGCCGTGCCCTCCGAAATATGGGACTGGACCGAACTTCGCGAGATCGTTTTGGACCGCAACAAAATCAAAGCCATTGGGCCGGAATTGAGACAGCTCACTTTCTTGGAGCATCTCTCTGTCAATTCCAATCGACTTGAACGGTTTCCAGAAGTTCTAACACAGTTGGATCAACTGATCAGCCTCGAAATGGGCGACAACATGATCGATACCATTCCACTCGATATCGACCGCATGAAAGCACTTGTGAGCCTTGAACTTTGGGACAATGTATTGGCCTATTTCCCCGCATCTCTGAGCGATCTTCCGAACCTGAGAAAATTGGATCTGCTGCACAATGACATGATTTTTGAAGAACAAGAATCTTTGCGAGATTGGTTCTCTAACGAAGTGGAATTGATTCTTTCGGCACCTTGTCGGTGTGATTTTGACGAGTGATGCTAAACAACCTTTTCACCGGCCTACCTTCCAAAGTGAGAGGGGCATCTGATGGCAGAGCATGGCATCGTTGGGGTGAACCGCTCGCGGCCGCATTGAACTTGGCATATACGATTGGCTATATGCACGCCGCAGCGTGGAGCTTTCATCTTGCAGCTCTGGGATCATCATTGTATTTGTTGATTTGCTGGCAACGTCGCATACTTGCTGAATCCTTCCTCTGGTTCTATTACATCGCCATGGCCTTAATCGGAATAACCGCCGTCGAAGAGGCCTGGCCCAATCCGCTTCCCGTGGCGTCGGATTTGGAACATTTGATTTCCATCATCATCGCTCTTGGCATTTGGGGGGCGGCGACCTTATTGCTGCGGAAGTACAGCAAGGCATGGCGACCCGGGCTCGATGCATTTACCACCGTCGGCAGCCTACTGGCAACTTATTGGATGCTGAAGTTTGTTCACGCAAATTGGCTGTACTGGATCGTTGTCAATGCCGCAGCAGTCATTCTCTACAGTGGTCGGAAAATGCATTGGACCGTCGGCTTATTTATTCTTTACACTGCGCTCGCAATCGAGGGTTGGTTTGACTTCTTCCAATGGTAAACCCCGTCATACGCATCGCCATTTCAGGCATCGAATCCACTGGGAAAACAACCCTTACTGCAGCTCTTGCAGCGGCAATCAGTGCGGAGACAGCCGTTGAGGTAGCCCGATACGACCCGCGCGTGCAGAAAGAAACCATCGGCCTGTCTGACCTCACAAGATTGGCAGTAGCACAATTGGAAGCATGCCACGCCGCTGAGCAACGGGCTGAAGCAGCTGAAAAGAAGATCGTCATCTCCGATTCTGATTCCACCGTAATTCGTTTGTGGGGGCGTTGGAAGCTTCGTGCAGAGGTGTGCGGTTTATCGGAACTTGAAGAATGGGCTGACCTCACACTACTCTGTGCACCAAACATTCCGTGGGAACCCGATCCGCTTAGATCATTGCCCGATTCAAATGACCGTATGGAACTGCATCAACTCTACATCGACGACCTGCGTTCACGCAATGATCATCCTTGGACATTGATTGACGGTTTGACGCAAGAAAAACGGCTCGAGCAAAGTGTCCGAGCCGTTCAGTCTTTTCGAGACACTTCCGTATCTAACGGATGATAAACTTCACCGGGATGGTATATTGAACGCTTACGGCTTTTCCACGTTGTTCTCCGGGCTCAAAAGTCGGCAAGCTCTCAACAACACGAGTTGCTTCCGCATCCAGCCTTGAGTCGACTTCTCGGAGGACGCGAACATCACGCACCTTGCCGTCCTTGCCGACAACGAAGTAAACAAACACAGTGCCCTGAATGCCCGCATCTTTTGCAATCGGTGGATATTTCGTGTTTTTCGATACGTATTTAATGATCTCTAACTGCGTGCATTGGTGACGCTCGTCACCACGCAATTTCCGGCAGTCACCCATTGCTGGCATATTCTCGACAATCATGAAAGCCACATCTTCCTCTTCTTCCTCGTAATCCTCGATGATCTCAATTTCGGTGTCCTCGTCTAGTTCGATGTCCTCGATTTCCAATTCCTCTTCAATCTCTTCCTCGTCATCAACGATCTCAATCACCGTAGTTTGCTGAGGCGGGGGCGGAGGCGGGGGCGGTTGTACAATATTGACGGGAATTTCCTCGTCTTCGAGCAAATCCGCTTCAAAATCAAGGGCACGAGTAATGGCCACGTCATATGACGTCCACGCCAAGGCACTCAACAACAACGAAAAAGACGCGACGAAACCAATGGCTCGCCAGGCCGATCGCTTGTTTTCTAGGTTCGCTTCAGGAGTTTTTCGACTGAGCATGTTGCTTTTCTATTGGAATTCGAAATTAAGACAACTTTGGCATTGTGCAGCAGATTCCCCGAACTTAAAGAATACCGGGTCTAATTCCAGCAACCGTATATCCATCGGAATAATATGCGCCCAACTCCGACTCCGATTCCATCTGCAAGCATATCTCCAAAACTTGTGGCTCGGCCTTCGAACCAAATTCCTTGAGCAAACTCCAAGCCAAGGCCATACATCAGCAGGGCCGCTCCCGCGAACCACTTGTATTTGCGAACAGACCCTGATTTTCCAAGTGCGATAAAAACACTCGAGCTTAAAAACATGAACATCAAAAGATGGATCAATTTGTCCATGTGCAAATCCCCCAGCCAATTGGCCTGAGGCAAATCGTTCCCCGGAATGGCATGCAAGCCCAAAATAAGCAGCGCCCAAAAAGTCGGGACGACTGCATGTCGCCATTGAAATTCTCGCTCTATGCCCGTATCGTTGAGGTCTCCCCTCATGGTCAAGATCGTTCTTAGCCTATGAATTCAGCGTAAGCCTCAGCGGTCATCAAGCCTTCAACATCCGACACATCCGTCACCTTCAGTTTGATGATCCAGCCTGCGCCGTAGGGATCGTTGTTCACAGATTCAGGCTCATCCTCCAAAGCCTCATTGAATTCCGTGACTTCACCTGCAAGGGGACTGAACAAGTCACTCACTGTTTTTACGGCTTCTATCGATCCAAAAACCTCATCTGCTGTCACCGATTCATCTACCGTTTCAACTTCAATGAAAACGATGTCTCCCAATTCTCCTTGGGCATAATCGGTAATTCCAATCGTGGCAGTGTCTCCTTCCAAGCGCACCCATTCATGCTCTTTGGTGTAGCGCAAATCTTGCGGGATATTCATGGTTTATTGATTCAAGTTGAAGCGCAAAGCTACTCCAGAACGAATATTTGAAGTAGCGAATGACGTGGATATGTATGGACTCGTGATTTGATGGTCATAAAACGCACGCATGGTCACTTTATCGGATATTTCCAGATCTGCTGACATCTTGATGGAAATCAAGTTTTGCCCCGCAGTCACTTGATTTTGTCGCTCCACCATTTTTCGGATGATGGTGCGATTATCCCGAATGTTGAGGTCCGCCCTCAATACCAAGTCTGTCTCTTTCAGCATCTTTACTGGAAGCTTTCCGTAAGTCTTGACGAAAGGATTTGGCACGTCCTTGAATTTGTAGCCGAAGCCAATCACAAGGGCATTGCTCTTGGTCTCCGTAACTTGGAAGTTGGTCAGCCCGAAGGCTACATTTCGATCGCGCTTCAACTCGACCTTCAATTGTGGTTCATTTTCCGCTTCTGTATTGAACGTCATGTCCACCCCTAGGAGCGGCGAAAGCTGCTCGCTCAGGCTCACGACGTTGAACTGTCTTTCGGAAATGTAGTTTCCAAATTCGCTTTGATCGATAGCCGTCGGATTGCCAAACTCATCGTCCTGATAATTCAAATTGGTAACATAATTGGTCGTGAGTGTTGACCGATAACTGTGACTCAAGTTGAATCGCTTGAAATACTGCTTGAAGAATGGATTCTTAGTGAGACCGTCAAATGTTACACGCCAGTTCGGAGCAATTGGAGTATTGAACACATCCAGAGGAACGTCCTCCGCATCAACCCCCAAATAAGCCGCGATAAATGCCGGAATCGTCACGTCTTGGCTCGTCCCTCCAAAACCTGAAAAATATCCCGTACCCTCGGGAGAGTCCAGCTGATACGTTGCATCATTCAGTCGTTCAGAAACTTTGAGTCGTGCCTGTTGAATGAAGTAATCCCACGTATCCGAATTGAATCCATCGTCCACATCATCCTCAACGAATGCCGTATTCCAACTCATAACCGTCGCCGAAAATTGACCGGTTTGATTGGGTGATTCGTAAACAAAATCGCCGATCTCCTCATCAAACCGGAAAAAACTCGTGTAATTCTGGGAAATGTTGCGGTTGGCCGTCAGCTCAATTTTCAGATACTTGATAGGCTCTAAATTAGCACGCACATTGAAGGTCTCTTGGTAAGTCTCTGTATACTGCTGGTTTTGGACCGCCGAGGACTGTAACCATCCTTCTTGCGCGAATTCAGTTGCAAAATCATTGACTCGATCTCCTTGCCAATTTGTGTTCTGGTGACCCAGCAAAAATGCCGGCCCTGGAGCTAGAAACTGGCTGTCAAAACCTGCAAATCGAGCCGTTTGATTGTAGCCCGGCAGCAAGATTCCTTCGTTCCGAGTCATCGAACCAGAAACATTCTGAACACTTGCAATCAAACGCACCAATGTCGCTAGTGGGTTGATCTCGAGCTTGACCTTTTCCTCGTCATCCGCATTGCCAAATCCATCGCGGTCTTCATTGCGAATCTCACGAGCGGTTGGAGCACGGCGCGGCGGGTTCAATAAATCCTTAACGCCGGGAATCTTGTTGTACAAATTGGAGAAATTCGCTTGGGCATTCAAACTGAGGTTACGCGAATTCTGAATCGTATTTCCAATGCTATCTTGTGAGAAAGGCGCTCGATCCCAGCGGAATGAACCTTGGTAACGGATGTCGCTTGAGATAAAGTTTACCAAAGGCAGCTTGTCGAAAGGCAATTTATATGAACCCGTAATGTTGTGGTTGTAAGTGGTGATTTCACCTGCATTTTCCAGGTTGCGAATGACAGAATCCCGATACAACTGATATTCTTCTGTGTTTTCCCTGTTAATCTCACCCGCGGGTTCACCCACAAGCGCCTGGGCCTGACCATTGTAATCAAACTTCAACGCTTTCGTCAAGTCATATTTCACCGCATAAGTGCGATCCCAACGCCATGTTTTCATGACCTGCGTATTGATCAAAAGGTTCGTCTCCACACCCAGCAATTCTTGGGTGTTGTTTCGCACACGGCTCGCCTCATAAATTCGATTCATCTGAGACCCTACCGTGAACTGCTTCAAGCCCAAATAGAAGTTGAAATCTGTCAACCACTTCATGAATTCCAGCTTTCTCAAGAATCCAATTTTACCAAATGGCTTGAAGTTCTTGGGCGAATGAGAGTAATTGTAATTCAATCCTCCTCTATACTCCCGGTTCAGACGGAATTCCGTATTGACGTCACGGTTGAACGATTCGATGTAAGAGAAGTTTCCAGTGAAGTTTCCAGGGTCAAGCATTTTCAACAAGCCGATTTGGCTGCCTCCACGGGAATTCCCCCCACGTGCCGAGCCACCTCTTGCCGAGCCGCCCCGGCCTGCCCCCTGGCCCGCACCTTCTTTGCCCCCTGCATCTTTGCCCCCAGGGTCCTTGCCCATGGATGCTCGACCTCCTGCCGCTGCGCCGCCACGGTCGCGATTTCTATCGCGTGATGAACCACCATTCCTACCGCCAAACTGCGGGTCTATCTTGATGCTGCTGAAATTGATGGACTTCAGTTGATCAATTGATTTTGCATTGTCTCGCCTCTCGGCCGAAAGTCCCTCTTGCTGCGCCATCTCAATATCAGGAGACAACGGATCAAACTGCGGCGTGGAAATTTGCTGAGAGTAGCCAAGATACATGGGCAGAGTGATTCCCAACTTCTTGGGCAACAACTTGCCCAACTGGATCGTCCCTGACGCATCGATGCCTTGGATGGTTTCGCGCTGGCGATCTTGAATGCGCTGTTCCAACCCCCCAAAACCAGGAGTTGACATGTTAGCAGCAACAGAGATATTGCCCAAGTCGGCCAGCTTTGCGTTCATTTGAGCTGTTGCGGCCCATCCCCCTTTCTGATTGAAATCAGCCAAACGCATCTCGTTCACCCAGACAACGGCGCACTTATTCAGTCCATCATCATTGGTGGTGAATTCATTATCGTCTTTGTCTGTGTTGCGGACGCCCACCATCACCATCACGACGTTGGCCAGGTTCGGATTTCCTTTGACCGACAGGCGCGCGTTGCTCTCGGTATCCATCGCCGCATATTCATCAAACAAGGGATAACCCTGAGGTCGTTCGATTTTGAGATTCTGGAGCTTCCTAAACTCAATGTCAATGTTGTTCTCTTCCGGCCAGATCAAATCTTCATCGCCTGTATTCCAGGGTGTTGTCTTCAGCGGAATTTCATATTCGTAATAGTTCGACTCGAAATCATTGCCCAGACGGACAAAGCACGTCACATCGTCGTCGTTCAGCACTTGACCGTTCGGCCCGGCTTCCGCGTGCACGTACATCCGAAGACGTTTGTACATCCGCATGTCAAAGTTGATGTTGCGGTACGCACCGCGCGCATCTCCATCCGCCAAATCGCAAACAGCCATCTCCAGTGACTGCTCATTCAAGCGTCTTTGGTTGGCAGTGCCTACGTCTATTTCACGAATGATTCCAGGCGGTGTAACGTAAGGAACAGGTTCACGATTTCCATTTTCCTCTATGTTCACTGCACTGATATTGAAAACCGTCGCAGAAGGGTCATCTGGCTCTATCTCCTGAGGGCCCGCAAGGGAATTCAGGTAACGGCGCCATTCACCGCGAATCAATTCCAATCGCGCGAAACGCAAGGTCACAGGCTCCGTCCACCCCGTCGCAAACATGCGAATGAAACGAACAGACCGGAAATCGGTAATGCCACCGACCCGGTTGTCATACTCGCGCACTGGAATTTTAAACTGATACCAACGGATCACCCGTTCTTCATCATCCGCTGTTGTGACAGTTTGCTCAAACGTATCTGTGATGTAGTTTTTTCCAATGTTGAATTCGCCCAAGTCTTGAGGTCGCAGGGAAACCTTGTACTGGAAATAACTCTCAATCGTAGACAGCGTGATGTCCTGGTTGATGTCCTCTGTATTCGGTATCGTCGTACTTGTAATGGGATAACCATCAGGTGAACCGGTATTGGAGTTGTTTTCATAACCATTAAATCGGGAATAACGCTCCAAAATGGTTTCCTCATTGGACTGTGCTTCGGGATTTCGGAAATACCGGAAGTTGTCGCCGGAAGGGTCGTCCTGAATCTCAGAGTACGCATCTGGATTCACATATGCCGCAACATCGTTGAGCCATTCACTGAAATATCCTCGTTCCGCTGCGTCGGGCATACCGTCCAGTCCCACGTCCTGCAGGTCATACGTACCCGAAGTATTATCAAATGCATTGACAACGTTGAATGTGGATGGGTCAGGGTAAATTCCCCACACACCCTCCAAGGTCGGTAAATCAGGATTGTTTGCAGATGGCAATCCATTCTCATAAGAAAGCTGGCTGTCGTTCAAGACATCTTCTGATACGTTACCCAAGTTGATGTAGAAGTCTCCTCCTGTGAAATTCTCAGAATCTTCGTTGAACGGATCCATCAGCCAGAATTGCATGTACTCAATGTTGGCTGCCTCAAAATCAGTCGTCGTCAATGCGCGCTGGATTCCCGCCCAACGTGACGCAGGATCCTCAAGTTTTCCCTCTGGAGTAAGACCAGCAGAAATCCCATTGGCTCCCTCAGGGACATCGTAATTGTAGGGTCCGCGCTCATTGGGTCTCAATGTGAAATCCAACGTCGGAATATTTGGAGGTGTTCCCGTGGGCAGTTCTCGATTCGGAAAGACCTCGCCCTCCAAGACTTCACGGGTTCGGTGATCACTCTTGATCTCTGCACTCACCTGCCCATCTTGCAATCCACTGCCACGAAAGAATTGTGGATCTACCGTGTACCAGCTTAATGCTGCGCGGTTGTAATTGTACAGCAAGCTGTCTTCTGCACTTCCTTCCGGAAACAGTGCAGGTTGCAACTTTGGTGTTGAGGCCAAGAACCATCGATTCACGGATCGAATATCAATGGCTGATTGGCTGCCTTCAAAATCGTCGATGTAAGCGTTTCCATCTTGCCCAATCGCTCGGCTGTGTCCTGGAATCAGATAAGCGGCTTCCGCAGAAATATCGATACTCGAACCTGATGAAGTCTCATAAAAAGGCAAGGCGTCAATCAATTCTGTCAGGAATGGTGCGTCATCTTGGTAGCTGAAATCAGCTCCGAAAATGGAGTTGTTTACGGGCTCATTGCCGATGTTCACTTTCTGCGTTAAGGGTCGTTCTCGGAGATTCAAAAAGGTCGCCCCCAAATTGAATCGATCCCCAACAGCGTAATCGAAACGTGTCCCCATCATGGTTTTGGTCTGAATGCTAAAGAGCGAATTGCTCTCAAGCGAAACCTTGATGTTTCGTCCAGACTCCAGCAATCCATCATTGATGATGCGCACACGACCCAATTGGTAATCGACCGTGTAATCTTGATTCTCGATCAAGCGAACCCCACCGGCAGTTACGGTCACAGAACCTTCGGGAATGTTCATGGCTTGAAGGGCAATCTCACTGCTCGTTTGACTCTGAAATTCACCCTTGATTCGGAATCGATTCAGGGACGGAATTTGCTGTGCAGCAGTTTTTGTGCTGTCATAAAGGGGCTGAAAGACAATGCTCTGAATCAGATTCGCCGCCAAATCAGGATCATCCACTCTTTCCTCAATTTCTCGCCTCAGATTAGCTCCAAAAGGCTCCACCGACGGGAAGAATATCCGACCATTTTGGCTATGAATGGTTCCGCCCGTTGTAGCTGCATTATCGACAAAATCAAAGACACCATCGGGCTGGCTCATCCCATTGATATCGAGGCGATCCATCCCCAACAATTGCAGCAGTAGCGTACCGTCAAGTGGGTTGCGTGGGATGTAGTTGAGATCGACCCCCGTCGCCGGATCATTGTACCAAATGTTCAGTCGGAAATTCTCCTCGCTGAGTCCAAAAGCCTGCATTGAGTAGACATTTTTCATCATCGTGCGCCACAAAGGAGCGCGTGACCCATCACTCAAACGCAATTGCGTGATACTCGATTTCAGCATTTTCAAAACCAAGGCGCTCGGAGCCGTATAACCATCTTGGGAAAGAGTTCCCACTTGATGTGTTTCACCATTGAGTGTGTACTCATATGCCACCGCCAGTACTTCCGCATTGTTTAACGCTTGGCGCAACGAAATAAAGCCCAATCGTGCATTGTAAGTGAATTCCGTTGGCGCCAACTTTCGTGCGTTTCCGACTCGCTCATAGTGAATGCCTTGGGTAAGACCGAGACCCATGGCGCCAATCGCACCATTTGCCCCTGTAAAACCCATGACATCTGAGTTGTTTACCATCATGTCGAACAGCGTGTTGTTCGCGTTCGTTGGATTGGGGCGAATCGCGTCCGGACTTCCAGCCAATTCTGCAACAGGAAGATTGGACGAGATGTAGCTCGGATTTTCCCCCAAATCTGTGAAACCGATCACATTTCGCACGTCTTGGGTGTTCGCCTGCGTATTGACAACCCAAACTTCAATCCTTGTAATGTTTGCTCCTGAACTCGGCACTGGCAAGCTCCGCATTGCTTCATCGTACTCTTCCAAGAAGTATTGGGAGAGAAAGTAGTGGCGATTCGCTTCGTAGTCATCCGCTCGAATGTCAAATTCTTGCGTTTGGGCTCCTCCATCAACTTCAATTTCCTTCCGTTCGCCTTTTTGCTGGGAGAAGACGGTTGTGTTGTACAATCGGCCCCATTGTGTTTCCAACTTCACCCCAAAAAGGCTTTGACTTCCTGTGATCAATGTCCCGGGCAATGGCATCGAAATATGCCCCGCTTCAAAATTCTTGAGGATGTCATCTTCTTCTCCTTGGAAACCGATGTTCATCTGATTCTCAAAGTCAAAAAGCGCTTCGGTGTTGTAGTTCGTCCCAAGGTCAATCTTATCTCCAATCTTTCCGCCGATGTTCATCTGTATGCGCTGGTCGAAATCAAACGTTGTGATGCGACGCTGTCGTTCTGGAATCCGGGGGTTTTCAGTATTGGAAATATTAACCCCAAAGGTCAACTCTGCAGACCCCTGTGGCTTGATTTCAATCTCATTGCTCCCAAAGATTGTCTCGAATAACTTGCTGTCAATCGTAAGCTTCGGGGCGAAAGCACGCTCTGCCTCATCATCCTCCACTTGCAACTCGTTCCAATACTCCGTAAGGTTGCCCTCCATGTCAAAATTGAGGTACTCATCGAGGGTCAGAAAAGTCGAAGGTCTGTACTCGATTGTGTCTCCCACAAGCTGCTGAATGCTATACATCCCAGTCTCCTCATCCAAGACAACTTGATAAGTGAAATTGCTCGGCCATGCAAAGTCGAAGCCCTCGGGAGACTCGATGGGGTTGAATTGATCTTCACCTCCAAAAGGAAAGGGCAAATCAATGATCAAACTATCGTTCACTGACTCCTCATCATTCGAGCTCTGTGCCCTTACCGAAAAGGCCACGAAAATCAGGGCGAACATCAACAAAGAAGTTCGCAAAGCGCAAGAAAGGTCAGCCGTTCTTTTCAGCATTACAGTCGCTTCAAGGCATGTTTTATCAAATCCTCTACCGTATCAAGGGCAGGCGAATCCTTTAAAATTTGGTCTAAGGTCTTTTCACACCGGCTTCGATCAAAACCAAGTGTGGTGAGCGCAACTAACGCATCCTGCCGCGAATTATTGCCGGAGGCTTTTGCTGCAGCTAAAAACGGAGCGTCCGCCGAACTTAAGGCGCCCACTTTGTCTTGAAGATCAATGATAATCCTTTGAGCTGTCTTGGCACCAATGCCCTTCACGCTTTTCATGGCATTCACGTCTCCCTGTTGAATGGCGTTTCGCGCTGAGTTGGGATCCATAGAACTCAAAATCATGCGAGCAGTATTCGCCCCAACACCACTTACTCCTAACAACATTAAAAACAATTCACGCTCCTCCGGATGAGCAAAACCATAAAGCAGCTGAGCATCTTCACGCACCACCAAATGCGTGTGCAACAGCACGCTTTCATCCTGGCCCAGTTGCTCGAAGGTGTGCAAGCTGATGTGCACCTGATAACCCACGCCGGCGCATTCGATCACCGCATATGTGGGGGTCTTTTCTACCAATCTGCCTCTCAAGTGATGTATCATGCTTCTTTTTTGTTTTGAGCATCAACGACGGCAAGACGAACCATGTCATGAATCTCACGAACTGAAGACCCCATTTGAAGCACGTGAAAGGATTTTCTCATTCCCAATAAAATGGGTCCTTGCACTCCAATACCCGCCATCTCTTGCAGCAGTTTGTAGGCGATATTGCCCGAGGCAAGATTCGGAAAGATGAGGGTGTTGACGCGCTTTTCATGCAAAGTTGAAAATGGGAATGAGTCCGACAAAAGCTCGTCGTTCAAGGCAAAGTTTGCTTGAATCTCGCCATCTACAATCAAATCGGGGTGCTTTTCCTTGAGGATTCGGGCTGCTTCTGCCATCTTTTCTGCATCCACTCCTAAAGCAGACCCGAAGTTGGAGTAACTCAAAAGAGCTATTCGAGGGACAATACGGAGGCTCCGAACTGCCCTAGCCGTTAAGACCGCAATGGCGGCAATTTCTTCGGCCGTTGGATTGAGATTGACCGTAGTGTCAGCAAAGAACATCGGGCCGCGCTTGGTGTCCAAGATGTACATCCCAGCCACTTTATTCGTATCCTCAGCCTTCCCAATCACCTGCAGGGCTGGGCGTATCACTGAAGGATAGGTTCGTGTCAAACCCGAAATGAGTGCGTCAGCACGTCCCGTCCGCACCATCATCGCACCGTAATAATTGCGCTGACGCATCAAACGTTCACCTTCTCGTGCTGTCAAACCATGCCGCATGCGCAATTTGAAAAATTCATCTCCATATGCAGTTCGGGTTTCCAATTCCTCATTGGAACGTGGATTGATCACCTCAACACCATCCAATTCCAAATTGTGCTCCACGATCAACTCCTCAATCACCGATCGTCGACCCAGTAATATGGGAATGGCAATGCCTTCTGCTCTCGCTTGTTCCGCGGCCTTCAAAACTTTGTGGTGATCTCCTTCGGCAAAGACAACTCGTTTGGGCGATTTTTTGGCGCGATCTGCAATGGTACGAGCGAGACCAGAATCGTAACCGATTCGATTCAATAAGGCCTTGTGATAGGCCTCCCAATCATGGATTGGCTGACGAGCTACACCAGATTCCATCGCCGCTTTGGCAACGGCAGGGGCAACGTACGTGATGAGCCTTGGGTCCAAAGGTTTAGGGATAATTAAGTCACGACCAAATGCAAACGACTGATTTCCGTAGGCCGCTGCCACTTCATCTGGAACATTCTCCTTAGCGAGATCTGCAATGGCGCGTACGGCCGCAATTTTCATGGCGTCATTGATGCTCGTGGATCGTACGTCCAACGCGCCTCGGAAGATGAATGGAAAACCCAAGACGTTGTTCACTTGATTCGGGTGATCGGATCGTCCTGTTGCCATGATGATGTCATCTCGTACCTCCAAAGCTTCATTATATGCAATTTCAGGATCCGGATTGGCCAAAGCAAACACAATTGGATGGGTTGCCATGGAGGCGACCATTGCTTGCGTTACCAATCCTCCCTTGCTCAATCCCAAGAAGACATCCGCACCTTTCATTGCCGAATCTAAATCGGCAAACGACCGATCACTCGCATATTTCTGCTTGGAATCAACCAAATTGTCTCGCTTCGAATTGATGTGGCCGCGGCTATCAAACACATCCGCTTGATCTGGAGACATGCCCAACTGCTCATACAGGTCCAAGCAACTCATGGCAGCTGCTCCTGCTCCGCTCACAACAATGCGCACATCCTGAATCTTCTTGCCCGCCAATTCCAGTGCATTCAACAAAGCTGCTGAGGAAATAATCGCCGTTCCATGCTGGTCATCATGCATGACCGGAATATCCAATTCCGCTTTCAATCGACGCTCAATTTCAAACGCTTCCGGAGCCTTAATGTCCTCTAAATTGATGCCTCCAAACGTGGGTGCTATGGCTTTTACTGTAGAGATAAAATGATCGACATCGGTAGAGTCGACTTCAATGTCAAAAACGTCAATGTCAGCAAAAACCTTGAACAATACACCTTTTCCCTCCATCACGGGCTTGCTTGCTTCGGGGCCAATGTCTCCCAACCCGAGCACTGCCGTGCCATTGGTAATCACAGCAACTAGATTGCCCTTTGCCGTGTATTTATATACGTCCGATGAATTCTCAGCGATGGCCATGCAAGGCTCAGCGACGCCCGGACTGTATGCCAAGGATAAATCGTTCTGTGTGCTGTAAGGCTTTGTGGGCACCACCTCGATTTTTCCCTTTCTTCCACGGCTGTGGTACTCGAGTGCAGCTTTTTTACTGGATGAATGCATCTTGTCGCTCATGCAATGATTCGAATCTTCCGCTCGTGCTAGTTGGTCCTTCTTAAACGAAAGGGATTCAGTGGGCGACCACGAATCGTTCCGAGATGCCAGTTCCTTCGTTTGTCGTCAACGTTAGGATGTAGAATCCTGACTCCCAAAGAGATGCGTCGATATATACGACGCCATGTTGGGATGTGAGCTGAGCCGTCTCAACCTCGCGACCGTTGCTGTCAAATATTGACATCGTCGCGCTGTTCGCTCCGTTTAGGTGATACGGAAAAGATGAAATCCCGACCACCGGTTGAGGAAAAATGGCTTCTCCTGAGACGGCAGGAGTCTCTTCACCAACATCAAGGGCACAATTTTCTGCATCTAAGCAGAAAAGAACCATTTGACACGTTCCGGCGTCGACGTCATTTACGGGGTGAAAACAATACTCCAACGCGGTCACCCCAGCCACTCCAGCAGGGTAGTAATCCGCGATGAATGTCGAATCCGTCTCCTCTGGCGCCAGACTCACCAAATAGAAATCATCGTCAAATGAGCTAAACGTGCCAACTGGGTAGCACAAAGGCCCCCAGCAGAAGCGGTCATAAGCACCCTCGTTCTCTTCGACATACGGCAAATTATATGGGCTAACAAGCTGAGAAATATATCGGGTGACCTGCAGTTGCAAAGTGTCCTCTGTCAAATTGGTAACGTCCCAGTGAATTGCAATTTCTGCGTTTTCCGGATCCGAAAGGCTGCCTTCAAAGACCTCTATTGGATCGACTAAAGAGGGCTGTGCAATGGCCGTTCCCGCCAGCAGGCAAAAGCTCATGGAAACAGCAATGAAAAGTGATTTTAGCTCATTCATGGGGGCGAAGATACCGAGATTGGCTTGGAATTTGCCCTTGAAGATGACAACCTTTGGGCAGATTCGTTTTAAATTGTCCTCGCTTGCACTTCCTAGAAACCGAAGAACATGAAATCCAACATTCTCCGAGGCGGAATCGCCTTCGCCTTCATCGCAATATTTGCGGCTTGTTCTTGGTCACAAACCTTGCCCGCAGTCCAATTGAAAAATATGGATGGTGAATCCATTTCCACAGAAGGTTTAATTACACCAGGGAGTCCAACGTTAATTTGCTTCTGGGCGACTTGGTGCAGCCCTTGTAAGCGTGAGCTGAACAATTACGCCGAACTCTATGAAGATTGGAAAGATGAAACCGGGGTCAAAATTGTTGCCGTGAGCATTGATGACCAACGCAGCATTCGAAGGGTAGCCCCATATGTCAATAGCGTTCTATGGGACTACGAAATTCTTTTGGACCCCAACAAAGATTTTGCACGAGCAATGCAGGTGGTCAATGTCCCTCATACGTTTCTCGTTAACGGTGAAGGAAAAATTGTTTGGCAGCACAACAACTACTCGGATGGCGATGAAGAAGAGGTCTATGAGCAACTTGTGAAATGGTCAGAATGAATTTTAAAACCGTCCTCGTCTGTGCCATGCTATTTCCTGCAATGGGACTTGCTCAAGGTGACGTGAGGGAAGCTGGAAGCGTTTCGGGAAACCTCCAAATGCTCTGGCAGAGCTATAGTGAAGACGCCTTGATTGGAGCCATCGTACCGCCCGAAAAATCTGGCTTCAATGCATTTGGCAACCTCATCTATAAGCAAGGCGGATTCAGCGCCGGTTTGCGCTACGAATCTTACCTGAATGCCGTTCTTGGTTTCCCGGGCAGATTCAAGGGAAGCGGAATCGGCTACCGATACGCCCGATACGCAGACCCAGCAGGAAAAGTTGATTTTACGATCGGTAATTTTTACGAACAATTCGGAAGTGGAATGATTCTCAGGGCGTACGAAGAGCGTGCGCTTGGGATAGACAACGCATTGGATGGGGTCCGCCTCATCATTCGTCCCATTGAAGGCGTTGAACTGAAAGCCCTTTATGGTAAGCAACGATTGGACTTCGACAGCCGATTGATCAATGGCCCTGGTATCGTGAGGGCTATCGATGGCACAATTGACATCAATGGCTTACTCGCAAAAAATGGTGGATACGATTGGAAAACCAAACTCAGTTTAGGGGCAAGCTTCGTGAGTAAATTCCAAGAGGGGGGCACCATCACCAAAGACTCTCTAATTTTGGTGCTGCCTGAAAATATTGGAGCTTGGTCTTACCGATTGGATGCGCAACGCGCCGGCTGGTCTGCTGGTCTAGAGTATTCTGGAAAAATCAATGACCCGAACGCTGACAATGGTTACACCTACCGCAACGGAGAGGCGCTGTTGGCCAATTTAGGGTACACCCGACGAGGATTGGGATTCAGCCTCAGTGCCAAGACGGTAGACAATATGAGTTTTCGATCCGATCGAGATGTTTTGCTGTTTGATCTACCCATCAACTACATCCCCGCGATTACGCAACAACACACCTACAATTTGGCAGCGACTCTATACCCTTATGCCACCGTAATTTCAGGAGAGTCAAGTGCAAGTGCGGAGCTCTTCTACAACATCCCAAAAGGCTCTCAAGTTGGAGGAAAATATGGGACGACAATCAGCATTAATTTCGCGGCAGCCAATGGGCTTGACACCACGAATTTAAGTGATCAAGCCGAACAAGTATATGGTTATGAGCGTAATTCTTGGGGATTTGGTCCGAGTAAATTTGTGCGCGACTTCAATGTTCAAGTGAGTCGAAAGGTTTCGAAAACGTTCAAATGGAAATACACCTATTACAACCTCGAGTTCAATACACTTGCAACTCCCGTTACCACCACTTTCAAGGGAATTGTCTACGCGGACATACACGTACTTGAAACCCAGGTCAGAACAAGCAAACGGCAAAGCCTTAGAACAGAATTTCAAGCACTTTTCACCGAACAAGACAAAGGAGATTGGGCCACTGTATTGGCCGAATATACATGGAGCCCCCATTGGTTTTTGAGCATCGTCGATCAGTACAATTTCGGAAATTCAGACCCAAATGCTCGGGTTCACTACCTGTTTGGGGCGGTTGGCCGAATCGATGGCCCTCACAGGCTTTCAATCGGATATGGAAAACGGCGTGAGGGGATCTTCTGCATTGGTGGTGTTTGCCGAGCTGTTCCAGCATCCAATGGATTTGAAGTCAATTTCACCAGCAGTTTTTGACGCCCTGCATCTATTTCTAGGAAGAAATGTGATAAATGTGACAATTATGTCGAGATTTTCTCTAGTTTTGAGAACCCCTAAATGAATTGAAAAATTAAACAGTTGAATATGAAACACTTCTACACTTTTCTAGTGTGTCTCTTTGTTGGGACTACATCTTTCGCTCAATTGCCAGATGGCAGCATAGCACCTGATTTCACAGCCACAGACATTGATGGCGTGGAACACAATCTTTACGACCTCCTAGACGAAGGAAAGAAGGTAATTATTGACTTTTCAGCTACTTGGTGTGGCCCTTGTTGGAACTATCATACGAACGGTGTCTTCGAGGAGTTGTATGAAACCTACGGCCCTGAAGGCACTGATGAGTTGCGGATTTTTTGGATTGAAGGGGATGATACAACCACTGAGGCCGATTTAAACGGAACAGGCACAGCCACACAAGGTGATTGGGTCACTGGCACGAGCTTCCCAATCATTGATAACGGCGGATCAATTTTCGCTGACTACGCAGGTGCATATTACCCTACAATTTATACGGTTTGTCCAAATCGCATCATTACTGAATCTGGGCAAACAGATGTTGCGGGACATGCTGCAATCTTCCAAGCGAACGACTGCGCAGCTGCCTCTTTGCCCAATGATCCTGCTTTGTTGGGATACACTGGTGGAACTACAGCTTGCCCCGGAGAACCAGTGAACATGAGCGTGGATTTGATGAATCTCGGCGTATCAAACTTGCAGTATTGCACCATTGCGGTCATGGACGGCAGCACCGAAGTTCTCTCTTACGATTGGAGTGGCGATCTTGACACGTACGAGGTTGCAAATGTTGACCTCGGAGCAGCTTCCTTTGATGCGAGCACGGCTTTCACCATTGAAATCACATCTTCAGATGACAATGACGTCAACAACAGCTCATCTGGAGCCGTTGAACTAGCTGCAGAAGGCACCTCTTTGGTAAAAGTTGAAATTCGCACGGACAACTGGCCTGGTGAGATCAGCTGGAACATTTCTGACGACGCAGGAAACGTAATCGAATCTGTAGCTGCTGGCGAGCTAACCGTAGCTGACGAAGTAGTTGTTTGGTGGGTGAGCGTTCCTTCCACTGGATGCTACAGCTTTACCCAGGGCGATACATATGGCGATGGACTACTCGCTGAGCAATGGGGTGATTTCACCAATGGATATTGCTTAGTAGAAACGTACAATGACGACCTCATATACATTTCCACAATTTTTGATTATGATGGGTCATACGAATTTGAGTCAGTAAGTGCAGGCATGTCAGTAACTTCAGTGAACGTTGGCATCGAAGAGCAGTCTTTGAATGAAGTGACACGCGTGTTCCCAAATCCTTTCGCTGAGCAAACCAATTTGCAGTTTAACACAGCGAAAGCGGGCCCTGCCTCCATTGTCGTGTACAACTTGGTAGGTGAGCAAATCATCAACGACAACTTGGGCACACTCGCAGCAGGTGAGTACAACCACATTTTAAACTTCAACGGCGTTACCGCTGGTGTTTATCTCATTCACTTGACCGCAGGTGGTGAGACAACTACCATGCGAGCTACGCTGAAGTGAAATAATTCAACCTCAATCTGAGGTTAAGTCATATAGAAATCCGCATCACCTCTCTGGTGGTGCGGATTTTTCATTAAAAAATGTGCATCTTCACTTGACGGAACTCACACAACACATCCACACCATGAAACTGAATTCTCTACTCGTCGCGTTTGCTCTTGTAGTCGCAACAGTACAAACAAGCTTCGCTCAGCTTCCCGACGGCTCCATTGCTCCTGACTTTACCATCACAGATATAGACGGTGAAGAACACAACCTTTACAGCTACCTTGATTCAGGCTATTCTGTAATCATTGACTTCTCGGCCACGTGGTGCGGACCATGCTGGGATTATCACACAAGCGGGGTGTTCGAAGAGTTGTACGAGGCTCATGGGCCCGATGGTTCGAATGAATTGAGAATTCTATTCATCGAATCAGATGACAATACAACGGACGATGAATTGAACGGAATCGGAACGGGTACATGGGGGGACTGGACTGAAGGCGTAGACTACCCAATTGCTGATAACGGAGGAAACATCTTCAGTGCCTATGAGTGCTCGTACTATCCGACAATCATGACCGTATGTCCAAACCGATTGCTCAAGCAAACGGGCCAGGCTACGTTTAATTCTCACGCGTCATATGTGCAATCCATTGAATGCGCTCCGGCCACATTGCCCCTTGATGTTGGGTTAGTCGATTATGTTGGTTCCGTTCGATCATGCCCAGAAACCCCAACAGCTTTGGGCGTGACACTCATCAACAACGGCACAGAGCCCTTGACCTCATGCACACTTGAAGCATCCACTCTATTTGGGACTGAACTTCTTACTTACGAATGGTCTGGATACCTCGAGACTTACCAAATTACGGAGGTAAACTTGGGGGAGGCCATATTCCCGACCACTTCAATGTTCAGCATCGAAGTCACGTCTGAAGATGGATACGAAGGAAACAATAGCGTTTCAGCCACAATGAATTTGAGCCAAGAAGCAGCCACTTCATTGTTGCGCGTTCAATTCACGACGGACAATATGCCGGCTGATAACCGTTGGTCCATTACAGACTTTTCTGGTGACGAAGTAGCAGGAATTGCTTTTGGCGATATGAACGAGAGCAACACCGATTACAATTGGTGGATTAACCTTGAAACACTTGGATGCTTCACGTTCAACCTTTTTGACTTGACTGGCAATGGCGGTGACCTCGCCTGCTCTTTCAGCACCTACGACGAAGGTGGCTTCCAGATCAACAATGTCTTCACCCTGAACAACAACGGCAATTGGAATCAATTGGACAAGGGCTTTTCAGTGAACGAACTAAACCTGAGCCTTGGAGAAAACTTTAGCGCTTCGCCAATTGCCATTTATCCGAATCCCTTGAATCAAGAAAACGAGGTTCAATTATCTGGATTAACAGGCAGAGAAACGCGAATTGAATTGCATAGTTCAACAGGTGCATTGATCCGCTCTTGGATGCCTCCAAACCAGATAGGAACCCTGAATTTGACCATTGGAGAACTTGAAACAGGCCTCTACATCATCTCTGTGCATGATGCGAATGGGATCCAATCTCAACGTTTGATTAAATCATGAGGACATTTGCGTCATCTTTTCTCAAGATCTGTTGCGTCGCTTTTCTTGTCATACTCAATGCCTGCGACAAGATTGAAAATCCGATCATACCAGCACCTTGGTTTTACATTGAAAGCATTTCTGGACCGGTTCCTGAATTTGACGCGTTGCCCAGCATCTCTGCACAAAAGCGAGTGGTCATTGAAGATTTTACAGCACACCAATGCGGGAATTGTCCTGCGGCAGCCCTCACCGCAGAACAAATTTCAGATGCCAACAGTGGTTTGGTGTCCGTTTTAGCTATTCACGCAGGTGATTTGGCCAACACCGATGACGAATACTTCGATACAGACTGGACAACCACAGAAGGTGACATATTTTGGGATCAACTCGACTTTCAGGCGAATCCGTTAGGCAGAGTCAATCGAGTCAATGGTAACGGAGCTTTTTGGGCTCCAGCGCAATGGAACGACAAAGTCAATGCGGAACTGACGAAACCCGCACCCGTGGGTCTTCAAGCAGAACACTCGTGGGAGGCCTCCAATGGTCAACTCCACATGCACGTTCATGGAACATTTTACGAGGAAGTGGAAGGCCCCATCCAACTGTCCTGGTTGATTTTGGAATCCAACATCGTTGACTACCAGCTGGATTATGACTCCGATCCCGCAGTCGTGCCCAACTACGAATTTGACCACGTCTTACGAGGATCTGTCAATGGTGCACTTGGCCAGGGCTTTGGAGATGCAGCCTCAGGAGTGGCTTCAGGAGATGAAGCCATACAATCGGTCACACTGCAATGGAATTCGTCTTGGTCAATGGACAATTCCACTGTGCTAGCCATTATCACGAATGGTGATGGTTACATCCTCAACTCTCTAGAAATTCATCCCGGAGAGTGAAGAGGCTCGTTCCCATCATTTCAATTGTTTGCGTCTGCTTCCTTTACACTTCGAAGCAAACGATTCAGGCGCAAGACGACCCGCTAAAATTCGGCGCGCGTGTCCACGGTGGATTTGCCACAACTCAAGTGCATGGAGATCAGATTTCAGGCTTCAATAAGTTCGGCTTCACTGCAGGAGCTAGCGTGGATTTGAATCGAAGAGCAAATGCAGGTATCCAATTCGGAATGTTTCTCACCCAAAAAGGAAGCCGCAAGGTCCCGGACACAAAAAACGGCGACTATAACACATGGAGCTACCGCTTCACTTATATCGATCTGCCATTGATGCGAACTTGGGACACGAAGGATTGGCGACTAAGCATTGGCGTTCAGCCCAGCATCCTCGTTCGCGGAGAAGAAGACTTCATTGGAGGTGGATTCACGGAGCTAACGTATTTGGAACTGCTCCCTGTAGATGTCGGTGCGGTGGCAGCGGCAGGTTGGAAATTCAATCCGCTGCTATCGTTGGAAGTCCGACTTTCACAAAGCCTCATGCCCATCAGCGAGCGCCCAGATCAACCCATCCCACGCTGGAATAACTTCATGATGAACATGGCCATACAATGGATGGTCACTTTCTCTTTTAGCTGAAAACCCTGGCGCAGCAGAATCACTCTTGCTCCCCGGACGCTTTAAATAGCATCTGTGGGGAACGGTCGACTTTGCCAATGACTTCGAGCCACTCGGTCCACAAACCATTCATCAATGCGTCAACAGAACTGCAAAAGGCGGCACCGCCTTCTTGCAATCGTTCAAGCGCACGAATGGCATTCATCCCCGGGGCCATATCTCCGCCATTGATTGAAAAAGCGTCCCACATCACAGAACTCAATCGTTCTGTGACACTTCCTGTTCCTTTGGCATCGCGCGGTTCCATGTACATTTCCTCGACAATCATGAGCTGAGCCTTCAATGAATCCGTGAGGGTCATCGCATCTTCTTTAAGCGAATCCGGCAACCATTTCATTTCTTGTTTTACCAGGTCAATCGTAGCCAACGCACGTTGAATTTGGTCCATTGCATCGACGATTGGCTCCACCTCTTTCATCACCATACGCCGATGCATGTCTCTTTGCTTGTGGGCTGACGCGTCAAACGGCACCCTTGGATCGGGCATCACCTCGAATGAAACGCTTGAGGAATGGCCTCCCATATTCAGCCCAATGCTGTATTGACCTGGCAGCACATCCGGTCCGCCACCTGAGGGGAACTTTTGCTTCTTCTGGATCTCGCGTCCAGGCCAAGACATCCCGTTCGCATCTAATCTCCACCACATATCCTGCAGACCTGCTTCCACATCCATCCCTCCATTCCTCACTGTATCTCCTCTTGCATCGATTACAGACCAAAGCAATTCGTTTTTTCCATAGGCTTCGGCAGAGTCTGGATGAACGTAGTACTGAATACGCGCTCCACCTCGACGGTTCTCGCCCTCCCAGTCATGATCCGCAGTAAATCGTGCTCCCAATGGCCGCCGATAGTTCACTTGAAAAGCATTCGCCACATCAAACACATTCAGCGTCTCTTCGAATATGGCATTGCCCTCTTTGGCCAGCGCACGTAACGGAGCCAAATCGTCAATTACATAAGCCGCTCGGCCAAATGTGCCTAGAATCAAATCTCCATCTCGGGGGTGAATCACCATATCCCGCACAGGAACAGATGGAATATCGTGTGTCCAACGGTTCCAATTCGTTCCCCGATCGAAACTCACGAACAGTCCTTCTTCTGTGCCCAAAAACAACAAGGACGGAGAAACCGGATCCTGCACCACACTCAAGCAATGTCCTGTGACATCACCGCCATCCATGACCAATCTCACCCATGTATCACCCGCATCGTTCGTTCGGTACAGGTATGGTTGCCAATTGTTTCTACGATAATCGTTCACAACCACATAAACCTCATCTGGGTCATGCGAGCTGACATGGATTTGTGGAATCCATGCTCCTGTTGGAAAACGTTTGATATCAAGAGCATGGTCTTTCCACGTGTCTCCACCGTCAATCGTATGTTGCAAGCGCCCGTCGTCAGTACCCACCCAAATTTCACTTTCCCGCTTCGGATTCGGTGAAATGCACAAAATAGTGCAGTGGTTTTCCGCTTGAGTTGCGTCAATTGTAAGTCCCCCTGACTCCGCTTGTTTCTGTTTTTCTGGATCATTCGTCGTCAAATCTGGACTGATCGCAGTCCAGCTATTGCCCCTGTCTGTGCTGTGATGAACAAACTGCGAACCGAAGTACAAGCCATCAGTGGAAAATGGATCTGCGGCTACCGCTGCATTCCAGGCATACCGCAAAGCCACCGAATCCGGCTGAACCGGTTGGATGCCTGTCTGATCTCCTGTCAGAAGGTTTATCCGAGAAAGGGAACCGCCTTGGTACATTGCATACGCCGTGTTCAAATCATTGGCCGCTGGGAGTACATCAAAGCCATCCCCAAAAAGGATTTCTTGCCAATCGCTGTTTCGGATTCCCCCAGAATGCCAAACCTCGCTGGGACCAACCCAGGAGCCATTGTCTTGCATGCCACCATAGATTCTGTACGGCACAGCCAAGTCCACAGAGATGTGGTAAAATTGACCGAGCGGTAGATTATTGATGAATGACCATGTTTTTCCGCCGTCCCGACTGATGTTAAGACCTCCATCGTTTCCATCGATCATGTAATTGGGATCATCTGGGTGAATATAAAAGGCATGGTGATCGGGGTGCACTCCGCTGTAAGGCAAGATTGTGCGAAAAGATTTTCCTCCATCCTCGCTCATATCCACCATCGAATAGAGGTTAAACAGTCGACGCTCGTTTGTGGGATCAGCATAAATATCTGCGTAATAAAAAGGCCTATTTCCAACCTGATCACCCTGAATCATTGACCATGAAACGCCCCCATTTTTGCTGTGGTACAGACCCGTTGAACTCGATTCGATTAAAGCATAAATCACATCAGGGTTGGCCGGACTGATGGTCAGTCCCATCCGGCCAAGCTCACCCGATGGAAGGCCATCCTCCTCGGTGTATCTCGTCCAATCGCTCCCACCATTGTACGTCACATACAATCCGCTTCCATCTCCACCGCTTGTGAAAAACCAAGGTTCTCGGCGGTGCGACCACATGGCAACCAACAGTTTGTCAGGATTGGACGGATCGATGATCATATCGGCAACGCCCGTGCGTTCATCAATGTACAATTGATGTTCCCATGTCTCACCACCATCGGTGGTTTTGTAGACCCCGCGATCGGGGCTATCTCCCCATGCGGTGCCGATGGCGCCTATCCACACCGTTTGGTGGTCTTCAGGATGGATGATGATGCGGTGGACGTTCTTGGTTCCTTCTAAGCCCATCAACTCCCACGTCGTTCCACCATCGATGCTTCGGTAAACACCTCGTCCACTGGAGTGAGAATTGCGGGGGTTGCCTTCACCGGTACCTACCCAAATCACATCAGGGTTGGAAGGCGCAATGGCCAATGCTCCAATGCTCTGTGTGGATTCATCGTCAAACAAAGCCTCCCATTCGACACCGGCCGATTCGCTGCGCCAAAGGCCACCGCTAGCCGTTCCGATGTAGATGACCTCGGGACGATTGCGCTGAACATCTATCGTGGTCACACGACCGCTCATCGCACCCGGGCCAATGTGCCGAACGTTCATTTCCTCAATGAGCGACTGAACATCTTGACCCTGCAATGAACTGCCAAAAAGGAGCAGCGTTGCAGCCAACAAGCTGATGTGAAAGTTAATTTTCATCACAATTGAATTTTTAAATTTTGTTCTGCTTCTACAGGCACAGACAATCCAATACCAAAAGCACTTCCCTTCACATTTCCTTTGACCGCCAATTGGACTTCTTCTCCCAACAAGAAATTCATCAAGTTGGCTTCAATGATTTGCAGCAAAGCTCCACGCTCCGTCTCGAAGGTCAAAGCCAAATCGCCACCGGCACCGCGGGGTATGACCTGCGCCTCTGGCAGCGAAACGCTTCCAACCTTCTGACCATTGATGAACACGTCAACATCCGCGCCTTTGGCTTGAATTGGAAAGTTATTGGGGTTGTTGAATATCACAGTAAACGATCCCTCGAGGCCATCGCGCCCAATGGCAATCTTCTCCAATCCTTCTACACTCGTAACTTCCAGCGGTTGAATCAGATTGCATCCCCCCAACCAAAAAGAACTGAGCAAGGCCAAAGTAAAGACACGCATCGCTCTCATTTCGCTCACCCTTTTTTGCTCAAGCGGGCAAAGTTTTCATGAAACAATGGAATCGTTTCGATTCCCTTGAAATAATTGAAAACACCATAATGCTCGTTGGGAGAATGGATGGCATCGCTGTCCAAGCCAAATCCCATCAAAACTGTTTTTAATCCTAAGATTTGCTCGAAACTCGCGACAATTGGTATTGAACCACCACCTCGGAAAGGGACAGGTTTGCGGCCAAACGAACTTTCCATGGCGGCCGATGCCGCTTGATAGGCTACTGAGTCTGTTGGAGTAACAGCCGGCTGACCTCCATGCATCGGCGTGATTTTGACCGAAACCGATGGCGGCGCAATGGAATTAAAATGCTTCTCAAAAAGAGACGTAATCGTTTCGGGATCCTGGTCGGGAACCAAGCGCATGGAAATTTTGGCCGAGGCCTTACTGGCGATGACGGTTTTTGCCCCATCTCCTGTGTAGCCACCCCAGATCCCATTGACATCCAAAGTAGGTCGGATACTCATTCGTTCCGGTGCAGAGTACCCCTTCTCGCCTTCAACCTCCCCAATCGCAATGCTTGATTTGTATTCCTCCTCATCGAATGGGGCTTCTGCCATAGCGGTTCGCTCAGCAGCGCTCAATTCAACCACATCGTCATAAAATCCGTCGACCATGATGCGTTGATCCTCATTTTTCAAAGAAGCGATCATTTCGCAGAGGATATTGATCGGATTCGGAGCTGCACCACCGTAAAGTCCACTATGCAAATCCCGGTTCGGCCCTGTCACCTCCACCTCCACATAGCTCAGGCCTCGAAGGCCTACTGTAATGGATGGAATGTCATTGGCAATGATTCCCGTGTCGCTCACCAAAACGATATCTGCTGCTAATTTCTCACGATATTTTTTCAAGAACGGCTCAAGGTGAGCAGAACCAACTTCCTCCTCTCCTTCGATCATGAATTTGATGTTGCAGTGCAGCGCATCAGATTGAACCATGGCTTCTAACGCCTTGATGTGCATGAACATTTGCCCCTTATCGTCGCAGGCACCACGGGCGAAAATGGCCCCTTCAGGATGAAGTTCTGTCTTCTTGATGATGGGCTCAAAAGCAGGGGAGTCCCACAACTCCAAGGGATCAGCGGGTTGCACATCATAGTGACCGTAAACCAATACGGTCGGTGCATCTGGCGCAATGAGTTTCTCACCGTATACCACGGGATAGCCACCCGTTGGGATGATCTCGACTTTTTCAGCTCCAGCAGCGCGCAAATGATCCGCCACAGACTCCGCACATTTTGTAACGTCACCGGCAAATGCTGTATCCGCCGATACAGATGGAATGCGCAGCAAATCAAACAACTCAGTCAAGAACCGATCTCGGTTCTTTTCGATATAGTCAGAACAAAGCGACATGGAAAATATAATTCAGTGGTTTCTATTGACGAATATAACGCGAAGACCAGGACCATTCCACTGTCAAGTGCCCCGGATGGGCTTGACCGGTGCTCGAAGGAAGCCTTCTTATATTTGCACCCGCTGCCCACGATCCGCTGCACGAAAATGAATTCAACCAAACGCCCGCCCATTCAATTCGGAAATCTCCCGGACTTTGAAAATACGGAACAAGCGTTTGCACACTTGAATTCAGGGCAATTGAAAAAGGCCGAGCTGCTCTTCTCTACCGTAGGAAATCCGACATTGGTCAAACTCGGTAAGGTGATGATGAACATTGCGCTAGCGCTTCGAATTCCGGTCGGATGGGCTATTCGCCCTACGGTATATAGCCATTTTTGTGGCGGAGAGACGATTGCCGGCTGTGAAGCCACGATCTCGACCTTGGCCAGTAATCAAGTCAATACTATTTTAGATTACAGCGCGGAGGGAAAAGATTCGGAGCTCGAATGGGACCGCACACAGCAGGAGATCATGCGCGCCATAAAGGCCACGGAAGGCGACGACCGACATGCGTTTTCCGTATTTAAAGTGAGTGGTCTCGCATCCACTGCTTTACTCGAAAAAATTGGAACCTGCCTGCGGCCTTTGGAGAATTTGGAGTCTGCGACCATTTCATTGAATGAAACGGAGCAGGCTGCGTGGCAACGTGTTAAAAATCGCGTTTTTGACTTGTGCGCGCAATCAGCAGCCATTGGAAAACCCGTATTCATCGATGCCGAAGAAAGCTGGATTCAACCAACCATTGACGCGTTGGCCGAATCAGCCATGCGGACATGGAATGTGGAGCAGACAATAGTCTACAATACGGTTCAACTTTACCGTTTGGACCGACTCGCATACATCCAATCTCTTACAAAAACGGCCGCAACAGAGGGGTTTAAAATCGGCGTAAAACTCGTGAGGGGTGCTTACATGGAGAAAGAACGAGAGCGGGCGTTTGGGCTCGGTTATGCCTCACCCATCCAACCGGACAAAGCGGCAACAGACCGAGATTTTAATGCAGCGCTCGAATGGTGCATAGCGCATCTCGAAAATATTGCACTTTGCGCAGGCAGTCACAACGCACAGAGCAATGCACTTTTGTGTCAAAAGATGGATGAGCTCGGCATTGATCGCGATGATGAGAGAATATGGTTCGCGCAACTGCTGGGTATGAGTGATCCCATCAGTTTCAACTTGGCCCGGTCCAATTATCGTGTAGCGAAATACGTGCCATACGGCCCTATCAAAGAAACCATCCCCTACCTCATCCGTCGTGCTGAAGAAAACACATCTGTCTCCGGACAAACTTCGAGAGAACTTGAATTGATTCGGCGTGAAAACACCCGCCGCATTCGCGAGAGTAAAAAATTAAAGAAGTAAAATCTGTCTCCTCCGCAACTAGCAGATCCCCTTGGTCGAGGCCATAGAAATCTGAATAGCCTTTCCTTCTGATTTGGGTAAGTATGGGGAGAATGATGAGGAATAAGTTGCGTCGTTTTGATTTGAGTCCCGTGATTATTGGCAATCGCAAGCATCCAAAGGCAAATCCGATGCAGAAGTCAGATCTACTATGCCACTCTTAGAACCGAAACACACCTCCAACTGCCTGAACGGACAGCTCGGGTCTGTGTCCAAAATGTAACAGGAAGGCACACTCCTTGGAGTGCTCGCAGACCAATTGATTTTTGATCCCACCAACCACTCCATCAAATCAGACATGGATGCTCGAGCAGGACTCTCGGCACATTGCATCCAACAGGCAAGTGACTCAGATGGACGAACACCGTCCATTTGCATGCGGGATTTGATGCGCTTTTCAGGCAACCAGTCATTGCAGCCCCTGCCTTGAAAAAAGAAGACGCTCAGCATCAATCCAAGGAAGACTCCGATGCCATAGCGTAAAAATCGTTGACGAAAATTCACGTTTCAAAAGTAAAGCAAAGGGCCGTCGTGTGCACTCACTTCGTAAATTCGGGATTCATGATTGTTTGCAACGACATTGCTTTTAGTTACCAACCGGACGCACCAATCCTTTCGTTTCCTGATTTAACGTGCACTGAAGCAGGACAATTGCTTCTCTTGGGCAATTCTGGATGCGGAAAAACAACCTTGCTTCACATAATGTGTGGGCTGTTGAGACCACAGCAAGGAAGGATAGAGGTAAAAGGACAAGATCTACAGGAATTGAAAGCAAAGGATTTAGATCGCTTTCGCGGTGAAAACTTTGGCATCATTTTCCAACAAAGTCACTTCATCCAAAGCTTGAGCGTCCTTGAAAATTTAGCTGTGCCTCATTTCTTGTTGGGTCAATCGTTTCCAAAAGCAAAAGCTCAAGAATTGCTAGACTCCTTAGGCATTGTCCATAAGGCTAATGCAAAGCCAAGATCTCTCAGTGTTGGTGAGCAACAACGCGCGAGCATTGCCAGAGCCCTTATCCATGACCCCAGCCTTGTCTTGGCCGATGAGCCAACAAGTGCCCTGGATGATGATTCGACGGCAACCGTAATCAGTCTTTTGGAGCAGCAATGCGCGAACGCAGGAGCAGCGCTCATTGTAGTCACCCACGATCAACGACTGAAGTCGCGCTACAATAACCGGATCGAATTGGATTCTGCAATCTCCCCTGCGCTATGAATTGGATTTATATGGCTTGGCGCAACTTGGGGCTGAAAAAACTACAGACCACCCTCAGCCTCATTCTCCTCGCCTTCGGTGTCGGCTTGGTGAGTTTGTTGATGCTTACCGAAAAACAACTCAGCGATACGTTCGATCGAAACATCCAAGACATTGATCTCGTTCTTGGTGCAAAAGGAAGTCCCCTGCAACTGATCTTGGCCAACGTCTACCATGTCGATGCGCCAACGGGAAACATTCGCCTAGCCGATGCTCGAAAAGTAATGCGTCACCCTTACATCGAGGAAGGGATTCCCCTTGCCTACGGTGACAATTACCGCGGATTTCGAATCGTTGGCAGCGATGATTCCTACTTGAGACATTATGACGCCGTTCTAGCGGCAGGGAGAAACATCGAAGCGCCCTTTGAAGTGGTGGTCGGCCAACGCGTAGCCGAGACCACTGGACTGCAAGTCGGTGACACTTTTTTTAGCGCACACGGATTGCAAGATGAAACCGACATCCACACAGACAAAATATTCACTGTAGTAGGTGTATTGGCGGAAAGCCGATCTGTCGTGGATCAACTGCTGCATTGTACGATTCAAACCATTTGGGATGTTCACGAAGGTCACGGAGAAACGCTGGATGAAAGTGAGCGTGAAATCACCGCGGTCCTCCTGAAAAAGCGCAATCCTCTTGCAGTTCTAACCATTCCAAACGTAATCCGCGAAACCAATATGCAGGTTGCTTTGCCTTCGATTGAAATCAACCGTTTGACTCAAAACTTTGGAATTGGCATGAATACGTTACGAGCAATTGCCCTTCTCATCATGCTGATGAGCTTCGCCAGCATCTTCATTTCGGTCTACGATAATTTGCTCGCAAGAAAATACGAACTCGCGCTCTTGCGCACCATGGGAAGTTCACCATTTGGTGTGTTTGTGCTGCTTTTATTGGAAGGCGGAATACTAAGCACTGGAGGTGCTGCTCTAGGGTTGATTTTTAGTCGAGTCGGATTACTCATTCTCGCCCAACTGATTCAAGATAAATTTCGATACGATTGGAGTAGCATTGGGATCCTGCCCAACGAATGGGCTCTTTTTGGAATGGCTATCTTTGTGGGGTTCATGGCCTCAGCGATCCCAGGGTTTTCCGCCCTGAAAATAGATATCTCACGCACACTATCGGAAAAATGAAGACTCCTCAAAAACCGCATCAACTCAAGACGGCATCTTGGATTGGACTGCTGGGATTGGTCGCTATCAGCATGACAGACTTGAGTTCATATTGCCATCCCAGCGAAGGTGCCGCTCAACTCATCTCGCAAGTGAAGTCCGCATCCGTCGGACACGCTTCAGCTCTGGCAAAAACCACAATCGCATCTGAAGCAAAAGCGGGGGAATCCGAAGAGCTCACTTGGCGTACCCTAGAAGATGTTGAATTCAAGGATGTCTATGTTGAAGAATTGGATGCTTACTATTGGAAGCCCACATTTAAAAGTGGCGTAACCAACCTGGAAGGGAAAGACGTGTACATCACGGGCTACATGATTCCTGTTGACCTCGACGAAGACTTTTATGTGCTGAGTCGATATCCTTTTGCCAACTGCTTTTTCTGCGGAGGCGCGGGGCCGGAGTCCGTGATCGATTTACGTTTTCCGGGCAAATCCAAACGTGTTTATCAAACCGATGAGCGGCTCACCTTTCAGGGTACTTTTCGTTTGAATGCGGACGATGTCTATCAGATGAATTACATCTTGGATAGCGCCGTTGAATACGAGCTTTAACTCACGCCTCCGGACTTCCGGGACTTTCTTTTTCAGACGATCGCACTCCCGTTTCATTCGGGGATTCACCATTCACGGAATCACCTCTCGAGGTATCTCTCAATCGTGCTTTATTGAAAATTTTCGAGCTGTCCTTCACGCCACGGCGCAGCTTTTTTTGCTCTTCTTCAGGCAGTTGCACGACATTGTGACACGTCGAACTACACGTGCCCTCGTATTCATCGGCACACCGGGCGCATTGAATGAATAGCAAGTTGCATGCAACGTTGAGGCAGTTGGTGTGGTCGTCGCACGGCGACCCGCACTGGTGACAATTTGCAATCACATCCTCTGAAATACGCTCGGCACGACGCTCGTCAAAAACAAAATTCTTACCAATGAATCGGTTGTCGAGTCCTTTCTCGCGCACCTGACGCGTATACTCGATGATGCCACCCTCTAGTTGATGCACGTTGGGGAAACCTTTGTGCTTCAGCCATGCCGACGCCTTTTCACAGCGAATTCCTCCAGTACAGTACATCACAATATCTTTCTCCTCTTTGCCCTGTAACATATCCTCTACCAGCTCAATTTCTTCCCGGAACGTATCCACATCAGGCGTAATGGCTCCTTTGAAATGACCCACCTCGCTTTCGTAATGATTACGCATGTCAATCAAGATGGTACCTTCGTTACCGGTCAGGGAATTGAAAGCTTCAGCGTCCAAATGCACTCCTGTGTCACGCACATCGAACGATGCATCGTTTAGCCCGTCTGCGACGATTTTAGCGCGAACCTTCACCATTAATTTGAAAAATGACTTTCCGTCATCCACGGCAACATTCAAACGAATTCCATTCAAAAATGAAATGCTATTGAGATGTTCTTGGAAAGCCTGGAATGCGATGCTCGGAACTGAAATTTGAGCATTTATTCCCTCGTGTGCCACATAGGTACGGCCAAGCACACCCAATTCATTCCAATGAATGAATAGATAATCTCGAAAGAAGGCAGGGTTTGGAATGCGCGCGTACTGATAGAAAGACACCGTCGTACGGTCATCTTCTCCTTGTCGCATGCGCTCCAACAACACCCTTCGATCGACCAAATTGCGCAGTTGTTGGTTCATGCGATTACAAGTCACAGTGCCTCTCCAGCGCGGAGGGTCCCTCGTTAATTATAGCCATAAAGATACAGCAACATCCCTCGTGGGTAAAAACACACCGTAGCAGGCAATAAAATAAACCTTGTGTCGTTTTTTAATTAACCCCTTGAAAATGCCCGAACATGCTAGAATTCTGCAAGAAAGTCCTCTTAAAAGTGAGTCACAATCGAGAATCTTTCAAGCGAGAACTTGGCAAATCCATTCGCATTCTCAAACCCGCTGAAATCCAACAATTGAAAGCTTGGTGCAGAGTTCAATTCGCTCCAGCATATGCAGACATCATCCGAATCTCTTTTCCAGCAATCTGAACGGAACTGATCATAGGTCCCGCTCGGAAGGAAACGCCGCCTGAACGTTGCGCAAAAGACCTTGATATCCCGATCGCTTCACAGCACTTTTCTTGAATACAGAACGGAAAACTTCTTCGGTCATTTCTTGCCAATCAGAAGTAGCCATGCCAAGCAAGTCAGGATGAGGTTCAAACAATGGTTCATTGTGCCGCTTGGCATGTCTATTCCAAGGACAAACTTCTTGACATATGTCACAGCCAAAAACCCAAGGAGATAATTGCTGAGCCGCTGGTTCTGGAATCGCCCCTCGCAACTCAATTGTGTAATAGCTTATGCACTTTGATCCGTCCACCACTTGAGACTGAATAATGGCTCCAGTGGGACATGCGTCGATGCACCGAGTGCACGTCCCGCAATGATCTGATGTTGGAGCATCTGGCTCGAGCTCGATATCCATGATGATTTCAGCGATGAAAAAATAACTGCCCATTCCTTGGTTGAGCAACAAGCTATTCTTCCCGACCCATCCAAGTCCGCTCTGAGAAGCCCAAGCGCGCTCATGAACCGGAGCAGAATCAACAAATACACGACCCTCGACTTCCCCCCATTCCCGGTGCATAGCTTTCATGAGCTCCTTCAGTTTCCACTTCAAAACATGATGGTAATCTTGTCCATAGGCATAACTCGCAACACGTGGAGCATCCGATGAATTCGGCTGATCAGGATTATGATAATTGAACAACAGCGAAACCACCGTTTTCGCACCCGGCACAAGTTTTCGAGGATCCAAACGCAAATCAAAATTACGCTCGAGGTAGCCCATCTCACCCTGATAACCTCGCTTGAGCCAAGCTTCTAAGCGATCCGCTTCTTCCTCCAGAAAGCGAGCTTGACTTACACCGACAGCCTCAAATCCGAGCGACTCGGCCTTTTGAATCAACCACCGCTTTCGCTCCAAGCGCAAGTTCCCCGCGTGCGCCATTTTATTCGGAAAACAACTTCCCCGAACTCCCCTGAGGTTCACGGCCCAAATGAGTATAGGCTGCAGAGGTCGCCTGTCGACCACGAGGCGTTCGAATCAGAAATCCTTCCTGAATCAGATAAGGTTCGTATACCTCTTCAAGCGTCCCTGGATTCTCACCAATCGCCGTGGCAATTGTCGAAGCTCCAACAGGTCCGCCACCAAATTTGTCAATGAGCGCAGATAGAATTCGATTGTCCATTTCATCAAGTCCCTTTCGGTCGACGTGCAACGCATCCAGTGCAAACTCTGTAATCGCTTGATCAATGTTGCCCGTTCCTTTTATCTCCGCAAAATCCCTCACCCTTCGGAGCAAGGCATTGGCTATTCGAGGTGTGCCCCGGCTTCTAGATGCTATTTCATGCGCTGCTGAGTGCTCAATGGGAATCTGTAAAATCCCTGAACTACGTTCTACAATATCCGTCAGTACTTTGGCGTCGTAATACTGCAAGCGCAGGTTGATTCCGAATCTAGCCCGCAAAGGGGCCGTGAGCAGACCAGAACGTGTCGTCGCTCCTATCAATGTGAAAGGATTCAATTCAATCTGAACCGTTCGGGCATTGGGGCCAGTATCTATGACCAAATCAATCCTATAGTCCTCCATGGCACTGTACAGGTATTCCTCCACAACCGGCGACAGTCGATGAATCTCATCAATGAATAAAACATCATTGGTCTCAAGGTTGGTGAGCAAACCCGCGAGATCTCCTGGTTTATCCAAAACCGGCCCTGAGGTCGTCCTGATCGATACGCCCAATTCATTGGCAACAATGTTCGCAAGAGTCGTCTTACCCAGTCCTGGTGGACCGTGAAGCAAGGTGTGGTCCATAGCCTCTCCGCGCTTGGTAGCTGCTAAAACGAAAATCTCCAGATTCTCCATGGCAGCGCGCTGACCGGTGAAGTCTTCAAACCGCGCAGGACGCAACACGCGATCCATGTCTCCGTCTGTCGCTTGCTCAGCCTCATTTCGCAAATCAAAATCTTCCATTGTGATGCAAGTTAATCCGTACAAACAAAAAAGACCCCAGAGCAAGAGGCTTTGGAGTCTTTTTTTAAGTTGCTATCGCAACGATCAATGCACTTCTTCTCCGGCAAGCGCGGGTGTCGTTTGTGGCACAAAGTCTGCATCGTGCGCTGGGTTAGAATAATCATAAGCCCAACGATGCACCTCTGGCAACGGACCATCCCAGTTGCCATGGACGTGCTTCACAGGGGTTGTCCACTCCAGTGTGTTGGATAACCAAGGATTCTGCACTGACTTCTGTCCATAGAAGACACTGTAAAAGAAGTTGAACAGGAAGAACAGTTGACCAATTGCCCCAACAATTGCAAAGGTTGAAATGACCGGCTGCAAATCCATTACACTTCCCAGGAAGTCAAAATTGCTGTATTCGTAATAGCGCCTCGGTGCACCAGCAATTCCAACAAAGTGCATGGGGAAGAAAACCCCATACCCACAAATGATGGTGATCCAAAAGTGCGCAAAACCTAGCTTCGTATTCATCATTCGCCCAAACATTTTCGGAAACCAATGATAAATGCCCGCCAACATTCCAAAGATCGCCGACATGCCCATCACAATGTGAAAGTGCGCAACCACGAAATAGGTGTCGTGGACATTTATGTCCAACGCCGAATCCGCCAAAATAATTCCTGTTAGACCTCCGGTTACAAAAGTGCTAACCAAACCAATGCTAAAGAGCATGGCCGGAGTGAAACGGATGTTTCCTTGCCACAGGGTCGTGATGTAATTGAAGGCCTTGACCGCTGAAGGAATGGCAATCAATAGTGTTGTGAAGACGAAGACAGAGCCCAAGAAAGGATTCATGCCTGTCACAAACATGTGGTGACCCCAAACAATGAATGACAAGAAGCCAATGCCGAGTATTGAACCTACCATCGCCTTGTAACCAAAAATTGGCTTGCGCGAATTGGTCGCAATGACTTCGGAACTAATTCCCAACGCAGGCAACAAAACGATGTAGACCTCAGGGTGTCCCAAGAACCAAAACAGGTGTTGGTAAAGGATCGGGCTTCCTCCTGTCACATCCAACGCCTCTCCACCAATGAAAATGTCAGACAAGTAGAACGCTGTTCCCATTGTTCGGTCCATCAGCAATAAGACCACTGCTGAAACCAAAACAGGGAAACTCAATACGCCCAAGATTGCCGTGACCATGAAGGCCCAAATCGTCAATGGCAATCGAGTCATTGACATGCCCTTTGTGCGGAGGTTGATAACCGTCACGACATAATTCAAACCACCGAGAAGAGAGCTCACAACAAACAACACCATCGAGATCAACCAGAGCGTCATGCCCATACCAGAGCCTGGCATCGCCTGTGGCAGAGCAGATAAAGGAGGATATACCGTCCACCCTCCCGACGCTGCACCTCCCTCCGTAAAAAGCGAGAGAATCATAATTACGCTGGAGAAGAAAAAGAACCAGTAGCTCAGCATGTTCAAGAAACCCGATGCCATGTCACGCGCGCCAATCTGAAGTGGAATGAGCAAGTTGGAGAACGTCCCCGACAATCCGCCTGTCAAGACGAAAAAGACCATGATGGTTCCGTGGATAGTGACCAATGCGAGGTAAGCGTTGCGATCCAAAACACCCCCTGGAGCCCACTTACCCAAGAAGGTTTCAAGGATAGCAAAACTCTCACCGGGCCAGCCCAACTGCAGCCGGAAGAAAACCGACAACATAACGGCTACGATTCCCATAACGATTGCCGTTACAAGGAATTGCTTTGAGATCATCTTGTGATCGTGCGAGAAAACGTATTTTGATACGAAACTCTCTTCGTGCTGGTGTGCTTGTGCGCCCATGATTTAGAGGGATGCCGTTATGGTTTGACTTTCTTTCTGTTCGGAGGCTTGCTCCATTTCAGGCTCATCAGAACCTTCCTTCACAATAAACTCACCTTGCTCGGACATCCAAGCATCATATGCTTCTTGTGACTCAATGACCACCTTCATTTGCATATTGAAGTGCGCCGCACCGCAAACTTTATTGCAAAGAAGCACGTAGTCAAAATCCGGATTGTCCAAAACCATTCGCATCGAATCCGTTGTGATGGTCGGAGTCATTTTAAATCGGGTGGGTACGCCTGGAACCGTATTCATTTGGGCACGGAACTGAGGCATGTATGCTGAGTGAATCACATCGCGCGAACGAAATACAAATTCAACCTCTCTGCCCACAGGAAGGTGAAACTCGCCTTTAACAATCTGATCATCCATGCCCGACTGCCATGAAGTCAATTCATCATCGAAACTGAAATTCCGAATTTCTTGAATCCGTTGGCGATGACGCATCAACCGGTACAATTTATCTTCTTTCGCTTCGAATGCCGCATCAGTGAGGATGACCACCTTGTCTGACTCGAGCATGTGATCGATTTCAGCCAAACGGGCTTCGAGCGCATGCCGATGCTCGTTATGATCATTATGAGCATTACCAGCATGATTATCGTGATCATCGTGACCGTGGTCTGCATGGCCATCGTGGTCGTGATCTGCATGATCATCATGGCCATGATCTGAATGCGCGTCATGACCGTGCCCGTGGCCTTCATGCAACTCCGCTTCAATCGAGGCGCGCTCCGAGAGAAGATGTCCTTTTTCGTAGTTGATTTCGTTTTCGGCTTTCGCGATTTTCTCTTCGATTTCGCTCAACGCAGCATAGACTCCTTCCTCTGTCACAATACCCAATGCATTCATCGGCGTAATCAAATTGTAGTTCGCTTGACCAAACTCTCCATCTGATCCTGGGTAACGCGCAGTCCAATCGAATTGCTTCGAATAAAGTTCAACACGCAGGGCATCTTCTGAGGCCTCTCCTGTCATTTCATTCCATGTCTGCAATCCATAAGCAATGATAATGGCTAAGACCACCGAAGGGATAACTGTCCACACCAACTCGAGGCGGGTATCATGAACGAAGAACCGAGCCTTTCGGTCAGGGCGATAATAGTATTTTGCAGCAAACCAGAACAGCAGCGTATTGACGATAAAAAACACCACAAAAATGATCGCCATGTTGAAGTCCATCAAACGATCAACCGACTGACCGTGCTCAGATGCAGGTGGCGTACCATACGACCCATACTTCACCAACAGCCAGACGAAAGAAGCATAAAATGCTACCATAAAAGCCAAAAACATTCCACCATTCAAGCGGTTGTCGGCTATGGAAATGTCCTCTTCACGCTTTCCTCGCAGTGCGCTGGAAAGCTGATAAACTTTGGACAGTTGCACTGCGGCAACCAAACCAAGGACAATAACTAGGAGAATGAGCAGTTTCATCACTTATCGGGTCTTGCAATCAATAGTGTAATTCTTTCGATTCTTGCAGCATTGGATGATTCTTCGCAATCAACGGTGCTTTGCTGAGCGCACTCAAGGTGCGGTTTACATAAAGCCCGAGAAACCCTAAGAACAACGCTACTTCAAAAATACCGAATTCATTGTGGTCAAACATCGTACCGGGTATAACAAGCAGATACACGTCTGCGAAGTGCCCAACAAAGATGAGTAGGCCTACAGGAACGATGAATTTGGAGTTACGCTTCGTATCCCGAGGCAATAAAGCGTAAAACGGAACAGCGAAGTTCACGAAGAACGTAACCATAAATGGGATCTGATAGTCAGAGAAAAAGCGCTGTGTATAGTACGTGACTTCCTCAGGAATATTAGCATACCAGATCAACAAGAATTGGCTGACCCAGAGGTAGCTCCAGAGCATCGAGATAGCGAACATCCACTTTGAAATGTCGTGCATGTGGCTCGATGTGACTTCTTGGAAGTACCCCTTCCCTTTCAACCAGATTAGGCCGAGATTCAGCATAATCATAAAGCTGACCCACATTCCCGAGAACAAGTACCACCCATAAAGCGTAGAGAACCAGTGCACATCAATGGACATCAACCAATCCCACGCTAGCATGGAACTGAAGACTGCGAAGAAAACCAAGAAGACAGCACTTCGACGAAATTGCTTGAAGTGCAAATTCAAATCTGGCTTTTCATCTTCAAGCAGGGACCAACGACGAAACAATCGCGCAAAAATTACAAATGTCCCAATGTACCCAAGCGTCCGCAGCCAAAAAAACCAAGTGGTGAAGTAGGCTGCCTTTCCCGCGATGATGTGGTCATAATTCGGATTCTCAACAGCTCCAGCTTCGGGTTCATCAAGATAAGTCGTGTGATCTCCGTCCACCATCATATACTCGTGGTACAGCGTTGAATCCATCCAGTGATACAGGTGGTGTGCATGAAAAAAGTGGCCGGCCGCTAAGACAAAAATGATAACACCTCCGCCGATAGGGAGGAAATGCCACATCGCCTCAAATGTTCTCTTTATGACCGCCGACCAAGAAGCCTCAACCGCATAATTCAGTGCATAGAAAAATAAGGCGGACAATGAGATGGAGAACCAAAAGAATCCATTGATGAGCAAGTTTGCCCACCAGCGCTGATGATGAGCCGATCCATCGGTCAAAAAACCTCCAATCAAGGCAATCAACCCAATTCCCATCAGGATTTGAGTGATTAGTTTCGTGCGAGCTTCAAATTTGAATTCCATGATCAGTTGTTCATAGCCATGGCATCCTCCGAATCGGTATCAGCCGGTTTCACTACGTTGCCATTGTCGTCAAACTCTGGCATATCACCTCCATTCTGAAGGACTTTGATGTATTCAATGACCAACCAACGGTCTTTCTGAGAAAGCTGAGAAGCATGTGAGCCCATCAAACCCTTGCCATAAGTCAACGTGTGATACATCTTACCCTCTGGAAGGTCTTTCAACTTATCGCTATAGCTCGGGATACCTTGAATGTGGCCGTTGCGGCTCAAAGCTCCATCTCCCTTCCCCCCCTCACCGTGGCATTGGGTGCACATCAAGGTATAAATCTCCTTGCCCTCTTCTAATTCCGCCTGTCCGATTCGAGAAAGCGGCGATTTGAGGTTCATTCCCGCAGCCTCATAACCTTCAACTGTATTGGCATAGGCGTAGGGCATGATGAAATCGATTTCACTTGGATTGAATCGTATCGTTCCTGCCACTGGCTTCCGAGCCGACTGCACCATTCGTTGAGCACGCGCCGTTTCCTCTCCTACTTGGTAAGGGTCTTGGCCATAATCAACGTAAGCTTCAATCGCCGGAGATCTGTACATGTCAGGCATGTACTCCAGTCCCGGACTGTCTGGATCGTTTATACAGCCCGTAGTCGCAACTAATCCTGCTGCCACTGCTGTCAAAACAATGTTCATTCGAAGATTCATCACTTATAGTCTTTTGTACTGAGTTCAAACAACTCTGTCTCCTTGATAGCAGCCTCCAGCTCCGCCGCACCGAGTGCATTCTGATCAGTGGTAATCTCAATGACGAACTTATCATCCGTTGTACGGGGGTCTGGATTTGAAGCAGGCATTCCCGGCAACGTTCCATTTCGCAAAAAATAGGTTATGCACATTCCGTGAGCTCCACACAAAACAGAAAATTCAAAGGTAACTGGGATGAAAGCCGGCAAATTCTCAATCAATGAGAAGCTCGGCTTACCTCCAATGTTCATTGGCCAGTCCGAGATCATAAAATACCACATCCCAAGCAGCGCCAGAGAAGTCCCCGTCATCGCATACATGAATGCTGCAATACCCAATCGTGTTCTTTTAACTCCGATGATGGGATCAATTCCGTGCACTGGAAAAGGAGAAAAAACATCCTTGATCCGTATGCCTTTAGCTACCAATGCTGATGCTGCATCTTTCAGCGTATCATCATCATCATACATTACGTGGAATACCTTATTCATGGCTATCGAATCAATGATTTTCTTGAGCTTTCTTATAATTCTCACCGCTCGATTTCAAGATCGTCTTCAGTTCGTTGAGCGCCAAAACAGGGAAAAATCGGGCAAAACCAAGGAAAAGAGTTCCAAAAATGCCGATGGTTCCGATAAAGACGCCAATATCGATTTGGGTAGGGTGAAATTCGCCCCAACTTGAGGGGTCGTAGTCTCTGTGAATTGATGTCACAATGATCACATATCGCTCAAACCACATGCCGATGTTCACGACAATAGACAGGGCAAAAGTGGCCACCAAACTTCGTCTTATTTTTTTAAACCAAAACAATTGAGGACTAATGACATTGCATGTCATCATAATCCAATAAGCCCAACTGTACGGTCCACTGAATCGGTTGATGAAGGCATAGCTTTCGTATTCTACTCCTGAATACCAAGAAATGAACAGCTCCGTCAAATAGGCTACACCCACTATGGATCCTGTAACAATGATGACGATGTTCATGTACTCCACGTGCTTGACGTGAATGTAATTCTCAAGTTTCATGCCTTTCCGCATGATCAGAAGCAACGTCTGCACCATCGCAAACCCAGAGAATACAGCTCCTGACACGAAGTAAGGAGGGAAAATAGTCGTGTGCCAACCTGGGATGACCGAGGTGGCAAAGTCCATGGATACGATAGAGTGCACTGAGAATACAAGCGGAGTTGCAATTCCTGCCAGTACCAGAGACACTTCTTCAAATCGATTCCAGTGTTTGGCTCGCCCGCTCCATCCAAAGCTCAACAAACTGTAAGCTTTTTTCGCAAAGGGCTTGGTCATACGATCGCGAATTGTTGCAAAATCAGGAATCAATCCGATGTACCAAAAAACCAAGGAAACAGAAAAGTAGGTGGAAATGGCAAATACGTCCCAGAGCAGTGGGCTGTTGAAATTAACCCACAAAGAGCCAAATTGATTTGGAAGTGGAAGAACCCAGTAGCTGACCCAAATTCGTCCCATGTGTATCCCAGGAAAGATCGCCGCCATGATTACCGCAAAAATGGTCATCGCCTCAGCAGAGCGGTTAATCGCCATTCGCCATTTTTGACGAAATAGCAATAAAACCGCTGAAATCAACGTTCCTGCGTGTCCAATTCCAACCCACCAAACGAAGTTGGTGATGTCCCAGGCCCATCCAACGGTCTTATTCAATCCCCAAACTCCAATTCCTGTACCGAGCAGATATAATATACAGCCAACTCCGTAGATCGCGATGATGCTAGAAATTGTAATCAAGATTTTCCATCCGAGTGGCGCAGATCCTTGAATAGGCCCAACAACATCATCGGTGATATCCTTATATGACTTGTCCCCTAGTATCAGAGGGTCCCGAATGGCAGCTTCTCTTTGCATAATCCTATCAAGCTTGTTTAGGTTCTACGTTACGGACTTTGGTCATATAAAAGATATTAGGCTTGACTCCTATCTCTTCCAATGCATGATACGATCGATTATTCTTCGCGTTTTTCGCAACCAGAGATGTTGGATCATTCAAATCTCCGAATGAAATTGCTCCAGTAGAACATGCTGTCGAGCACGCGCACGAAACCAAATCATCGGTCAAGGGCACTCCTTTCTTCTTCGCCTCAAGTTTAGAAGATTGAATCATTTGAACACACAGGCTGCACTTCTCCATAACTCCTCTGCTTCGCACTGTCACATCCGGATTCAAAACCATGCGCATGAGGCTATCCTGAGCAGGATTAAAGTTTCCGAATTTCTTGTAACCGGGGTAATTGAACCAATTAAAACGTCGAACCTTGTAAGGACAGTTATTGGCACAGTACCGCGTTCCGATGCATCGGTTATACGTCATTTGGTTCAGTCCTTCATTGGAGTGCGTCGTTGCAGCAACGGGACAAACCGTCTCACATGGCGCGTGATTGCAATGCTGGCACATCATTGGCATGTGGACAGTCTGCGGGTTGTCAGAGGGATCCTCCATCTTTCTGTAGGATGCAATCACATTCTCTCCTTCTTCCTCTCCCTTTTCTAAGCTGTAGTCCGATGCGAAAAATCGGTCAATCCGCAACCAGTGCATATCGCGATGCCTTCGAACTTCATCCTTTCCAACAACAGGTACATTGTTCTCAATATGACAAGCAACAACACATGCGCTGCATCCAGTACAAGAAGTCAAGTCAACGGTCATACCCCAGCGGTGGCCAACGTTTTCCACGGGATGTTCATGCCATAAGTCAAAGGCCTCCGTCGCTTTTGCATCCTGAGCATTGATCTTGCCATCTTTATTGACATCCTCGTGAACTCCAAGCTTGATGGATTCGTTCCATGAGGCATATCCTTTCTTCGCATCCTTCTCATCAAAGTAGCTGCTGAGATTGGTCTCTTTGACAATGCTGTCACGACCCATAAACGTATTATGAATTTGAGTACAAGCCAAAGGATAGACCTCTCCTGTTGGTTCAATTTCAACGTCGAATTGATGGTAATCCAAAAAATCCCCTGCAGAGTTCACCCAAGAAAAGACATTCTTCCCTACTGGAATCAATTGATCATTCTCATCCGTTAAGAACGATCCATTTTCTCCTGATTGAAAAGCCGCCTTTCCAATGACCTCCCCTTTTGCTCCTCGACCATAACCAAGCGCTATACCAATCGTTCCTGCTGCTTGGCCGGGCATTGGAAATACTGGCAAATCCATGGAAGACCCCCCCACAGTTACCTTGACCAGACTCGCGGGCTTCTCTTGTCCAATGAAACCATTCAAACCCAACGCATCCACATCCGAATGCGCCATGGTAACGTAATTATCCCACGTGACCTTTGTCAATGGGTCTGGCGTTTCTTGGAGCATAGGATTGGCAGCATGCTGACCTGATCCCATGGTCGTTTTCTGATAAAGTGCCAATTCGAAAGCCCCTCCTGAGCGAAGGTTTAGAGCTTCAATCGCAGGAGTGAGGTCTTCGTTATTGTAGGCGCTTGACTCAAGCGCTCTTGGAAATTTCGGAATGTATCCATCGTGAACAGCCTTGTTCCACTCTGGATCAGCATACATTGATTCAGAGGTATAACCCGGGCTATGGGTCTGCCTCAAAAATGTGTACCAATCCTCGTACTGATTTGTCCAAGAAAGAAGGCTTTCTCCCCAGTGTCTCGTGCTGTTTAGAGGTGAAATGGTCGGCTGGACCAAATCTATTCTCGACGATTCAATCTGCAGATCTCCCCAAGTTTCCAACCAGTGATGGGTGGGGGCGATAAGATTGCATTTCATAGCCGTTTCATCTGCAAACATGGAGGTACTCACAGATGTTGTTACTTGAGAAAGTGCCTCTGCGAATCGCCCTCCGTTCATTGCGTCATAGACGGGGTTACAGTCAGCCATGATCAGCGTGCTCAATTTGCCGTTCGCCATATCTTTTGTGAGCTGAGCAAGCGCCTTACTAGAACCCTCAAAAAGGCCATTATCTTCGAAAAAGACTGTCGTGCCAACAGCATTCAAATTTTCATTGATTGCATTAACGACTCGTTGCAAGTGTAAATCGTTCGAACCGGCTACAACCAGGGCATTTTTCCCTGCTGCCTTGAGGTCATTCGCAGCCTTCTCAATGGCCGCCAAAACTTCTTGAGAGAGCTGACTTTGTTCTCCCGTCCCGCGCAGAATCTGGAGCAGTGCGGTGGCCACTTTTCCGTGCTCCGAAGGCTTTATTCTGGTTCGATAATCGGCATTGGAACCCGATAAGCTCATGTTTGTTTCAAAAACATGCAATCGCGACATCTCACCGTTTTCTGGGACACGTGTTTTCGTCCAATTTCCTTCATAGAAAATGGAGTCAGCAAATGTTCCAAGAAAATCAGCTCCAATGGAAAGTACAGTTTTTGCTTGATCAAATTTATACGATGGGAATGCCGCACGACCATAGTCCAGTCGCGCTGCCTCTCGGAATGCTCCGTAATCCACAGCGTCATATTGAATGTGCTCCAACCCTGACAGGGCAATTGCTCTCTGAGCAGAAGGGCTGAGAACTGTGTTCGTGAGGACAACATTGCGGTTTCCTTGAGAAATACTCATCTGGACTCGCTTGTCCAACTCAGGCCACGAACTGGGAACTCCCTGAATCATTGGTGTCGCAACTCGTGCACTATCGTAAAGCGTAAGTACCGAGGCAATGACTCGGGCATTGGCACTACCAATACCTGTTTTCGGGTTTGACTTCACAAAAATCGGTCTCCCTTCTCTGGTTTTCACGAGAACATTCACATAATCCTGTCCGTCATAGTACGTGCTCGCATAAAAATTCGCTACTCCTGGGGTGACTTCTTCCGGCTTATTTGTGTATGGAATGCTCTTTACAACTGGAGTCTCACACGCCGCTAAAGTGGCAGCAGTGAGGCTAAATCCCATGAATTTTAGAAAGTCTCTACGACCCGTATGCGTTGACTCGAGGCGCTCATCAGTCAAAAATTCGTCCACCGCTTGCGCTTCAGGGAATTCTTGTCCTTGAATTTTCTTGAAAGCCTCCGTTTCTTGAAGCTCGTCCCTTCCGGACCAATAACGTTTTGTGTTTGCCATAAGGCTGCTATTCGAGATTCATAAATAATGGTCAATAATGGCACTTGGCACATTCCCAGCCGCCAAGCTCCTTCACGGTGATTTTTTCGTCTTCCATGTACTTTCGAAGCTCTTCATTCCCACGAAGGTTGTCCTTCAGGCGGTGATGAATGTCTTCATAGTAACCGCTGCTTGCTAAGTCAATCTCCGCTTTATTATGGCATTCTATGCACCAGCCCATCGTGAGGGTTGGTTTAGACAGCTCTATGAGGCCCGGATATTTGTCCACCAGCTGATTGATGTCATCAACTTTGGCAACGCGACCAACGGTATAGGTTTCAACATCGCCATGGCAATTTTGGCATTGTAGTCCTCCCACTACAACGTGCTGTTGGTGGCTAAAGAATACGTGGTCCGGCAGATTATGAACCTTATTCCAACGAATTGGCTCGCCGTCGTAAGTGTCCTGTGGTGAAGTGTATCCATTTTGACCGCTTCCATCAACGTAGGTTCCTGAAGTGGGATCAAACCCTATGGCATCATAAATCTTCGCGATTTCAGTTTCGCCATAACGACGCCCCTTTTTCACTGCTTTGTGGCAGTTCATGCAAACATTCGTGGATGGGATTCCAGCGTGTTTCGATTCGTAGGCGCTGTGGTGACAATACTTGCAATCCACTTCGTTCTCACAAACGTGAACACTGTGGATGAACTTGACAGGCTGATTGGGTTTGTATCCTTCGACAACTCCCACCCGCATCAACCCCTGGTAACCGAGCACAGCTCCGTATGCAACAAAGAATAGGCCTATGAGAGTTACTGCAACGCGATTGTCCCATGTCCAATTGCGCACTCTTGAGCTGTATGTGGCATCTTCCAGGAGGGTCTCTCCCTCCTTTTCCAAGGAGGCATTGGTCAAACTCCTGTTTACTCCTGCTGCAGCCATTGCAATGATCAGGAATAAGACCAATAACATCAAGAACCACACCCCCGAAGAATCGGAATTTTCCACGATTGGCAGCTCATCTACCGTAACACAATCTGAACCTGTGTCAGCAACTGGTGCCGCATCTGGTGGGTTCTGTACATAGGCCATGATGTTTTTCACATCATCTGGCGACACCGCTTGTGCCGTCATCCATCCGTATGTTGGAACATAACGGTCGACCAATGATTTGATGTACTTGTCACCTGATTCAGCTGCTCCTTGTGGATTTTGAATCCACTGAATGAGCAATTCGTCGGTTGCTCCCCATCGATCGGCAATCCCTCCTAAACCTGGCGCTGCCAGGACCTCATTTGTCACTTTGTGGCACGAAGCGCAGTTTGCATTGAAGAGCGCTTGGCCCGCTTCAATATCACCCTCCTCCCAAATATCAGCAACCGCATGTGTTGCCATCAAGAGAAGGCATGCGGTCAAGATGTTTCTAAAGGCTCTGAAGCCCGTGTAAGCTACCATGGAATTTCCTTTTCGCATGACAAAAATGTCGCTCTTTAACGCATGCAAAATTACGCATTGAGACCCAATAAAACATGCCGAAAGAGGGCAATCTCATGCCCCTGATTCTACTGATTTCTAATTGCTCGACTCAAAACACTGATTAATAATGATTTATATACCGCGTTCAGGGATAAATTTTCATGACTTTTCCATGACAAAGTCCTGAATGCTTCGAAATACGAGGTGTAGCATGATTTCATAACTTTACAGTCCATGGGATTTTCAACAGTGTTTTTATCCTCCCGCAGAAGACTGTCCAAAATGGCAATCTTCGCATGTCTACTCCTCTGCGGTTTGCCCAATTCTGGATTGAGCCAAGATGATTCGGTTTGGTGGAAAAGCCTGTTTCGTCTTAAAAATACGCAATGTGATTCTTCAGCGGCCTCCACTTTGAAGGCCGCAAAACCTCTTGATCATCCAAGTGCTGAACAAATGGAATCATGGGGGCTCTCCGAAGAAATGCAGACCGCCTTTGAAGAGCCCAACATGGCCGGCGACGGCACCAAAATCAAAAGGAAAGAAGGCCATTTCTCATTGACTTGGGACCCACGCATGGCTCAGTTGGACTCTGCTTGGAAAGAAAACGAACATCCCATCATGGGATACCGCGTGCAATTGTTCTCAGGGAGTCTTCAGCAGGCGCGAGAGTTTCGTTCGCTCGCGCGGAAAAAAACTGAGCTTCCGCTTTATCTATCTTCAATGCCGCCGAATTATCGGATCACTTTAGGTGATTTTCGGAGCAAATGGAAAGCTGAAAATGAGAAACAGAAGTGGCTAGATACCTTTCCTCTATCTCTTGTTATTCCAATGGAAATCGAACTGCCTGTGCTCAGTGTTTCGCAATAAGTGAATCACAATTCATGCCTGGTAGTTTCGACTGGAACAGTCGTCAGAAGAACTAGTCTTCAAGCGTCTGCTTGACTTCAACTTCTTCATAAGCCTCGATAACATCACCAACCTTGATGTCATTGAACCTTTCTACGTTCAAACCACACTCAAAACCTTTCGAAACTTCTCGAACGTCGTCCTTGAAACGTTTCAAAGATCCCAATGTGCCGGTATAAGCAACTACACCCTCACGAACGACACGAATCTTGTTGTTTCGGTTGATTTTACCATCCAAAACAAAGCATCCCGCAATGGTTCCAACCTTCGAAATTTTGAAGGTTTCGCGGATCTCAGCTGAGCCAACAACCTTTTCTTCAATCTTCGCAGACAAGAGGCCTTCCATTGCATCCTTCATCTCCTCAATGGCCTTGTAAATTACCGAGTAGAGCTTGATTTGAATCCCTTCTTTTTCCGCCAACCGGCGCGCGGCACCGCTCGGTCGGACCTGGAATCCAATGATAATCGCCGATGATGCTGAGGCAAGCAGAATGTCAGATTCTGAGACTTGTCCTACAGCCTTGTGGATGATGTTCACTTGAACCTTTTCCGTGCTCAGTTTCTGCAATGAATCACTCAATGCTTCAATGGAACCATCAACGTCACCTTTAACGATGAGATTCAGCTCCTTAAATTCTCCGACTGCAATTCGCCTTCCAAGTTCTTCTAACGTCACCGAGCGTTGTGAACGCACCCCCTGCTCTCTTTGCAATTGCTGACGCTTAATTGCAATGTTTCGTGATTCACGCTCGTCTTCAAAGACGTGGAATTTATCCCCAGCACTTGGTGCTCCGTCAAAACCTAGAATCGATACCGGTACAGATGGCCCGGCTTCTTCAACGCGCGTTCCGCGTTCGTTGAACATTGCTTTTACCTTACCAGAGTACTGACCGGCTAACAGAGCATCTCCTACTCGCAGAGTTCCCCCTTCAACCAACAAGTTCGTTACATAGCCTCGGCCTTTGTCCAAAGAGCTTTCCACAACTGTTCCAATGGCTCGCTTTTTCGGATTCGCTCTTAAATCGAGCATCTCCGCTTCAAGTAGAACCTTTTCCAAGAGCTCCGTTACGTTCGTCCCATTCTTCGCCGAAATCTCTTGGCTCTGGAACTTCCCTCCCCATTCCTCCACAAGAACATTCATCTCTGAAAGTTCTTGTCTAATCTTGTCTGCATTCGCTTCGGGGCGATCCATTTTGTTCAATGCTACGACCATCGGGATCCCCGCCGCTTGCGCGTGATTGATGGCTTCCTTCGTTTGTGGCATTACAGCATCATCGGCAGCTACAACAATCACCGCAATGTCCGTTACCTGAGCACCACGAGCACGCATGGCTGTAAATGCTTCGTGACCAGGCGTATCCAAAAACGTCATCTTTCCACCTTGGGGCAAGGTCACGTGATACGCACCAATGTGCTGTGTGATTCCACCAGCCTCTCCTGCAATCACGTTAGCGCTTCGAACAAAATCAAGCAGAGATGTCTTTCCATGGTCAACGTGACCCATGACCGTCACAATTGGCGGACGTTCGGCCATGTCCTGCTCCTCGTCCAGCTCGATCTCAATTGATTCTTGAACTTCTGCACTGACAAAATTAGCCTCGAAGCCAAATTCTTCGGAGATGATTGTAATGGTTTCGGAGTCCAATCGTTGGTTGATCGAGACCATAATCCCCAAAGTCATGCAGGCCGAAATGACCTCATTGACGTTCGCATTCATCATGCTCGCCAATTCAGCAACCGTCACAAATTCGGTGAGCTGCAATGTTTTTGCCTCTTCCTCTTGTCTCGCCAATTCCTCTTCCTGCCGTTCTTGCACAGCGCTCCTCTTCGCACGTCGTAATTTTGCTGAATTGGACTTCTTACCTCCACTCAGCCTCGCAAGCGTTTCTTTGATTTCCTTTTGGATATCTGCTTGACTCACCTCTTTTTTAGGCTCATTGCGACGACCACGACCTCGGTTGTCCCCTCGACCACCACCAGACGTGCGCGCTGTTTTCTCGACATCAACTTTGGTGATGCGTTTTCGCTTTCGTTTGTTGTCTTCCCCCTTGCCTGCTGGAGTTTTCTTCTTTTCTACCGGCAGTTCAATTTTCCCCACGACAGTCGGTCCAGAAAGCTTCTCTATTTTCGTTTCATGCTTTTCAACCACCTTTGCCTCAGCGGCGTTAGCGGCCTCAATTGCGGCAGCCTCTTCTTCAGCCGCCTTGACCTTGGCCTCTGCCTGAGCTGCAGCTTCTTTCTTGGTAATCTCAGCTGACTTTTTCTCCAACTTGGCCTTTTCGGCAAGCTTTTCTTGCTTGCTTTTTGGCTTTGACTTCTTGGATACAGCGTCCAGATCAACCATGCCTAAGACCTTAACGGGTCCGTCAGCGATTGGTTCTTTTTTCTCTACTTCTGCATCAACGGTTTCAGCAGACTTTTCAACGGCATCTTCCTTTTCTTCTGCCTTCACAGGGTCGGACGCAACTGGAGACTCTTCCTTTTTAACCGGTTGTACAGCAGCCTTTGCCTCTTCCGGTTCCTCATTCTGAACGCGCTTGACGACAGGCTGCTGTTGGCTCTTTTGAAATACGGACAGATCCAATTCAACTTCAGGCTCTTCCAGCGCATCTGGCCTTCTGCGTGCTGAGGCAAGTGTTACGCTTGCTCGCTCAGTTACAGAGCGGTTCGCCGAACTCACGGCCTTGGCTTTGGCCACTTTTTCATCTTGAAAATTGGCACGAACCAAAGCCACAGCAGCGGCATCAATTTTCGTGTTCGGCTTGGCATCAACCTCGATGCCTTCGCCTGCCAAAAAATCCACTATCGTTTGGATGCCCAGGTTGAATTCACGGGCAATTAGATTGAGTCGTACGGGTTTGTTAGCGTCGGCCATTGGCGAAGTGAGGGCTTATAAGTGCGAATTTAACAGGGAATGTGGTCTTTCGACAGGAATTAAGACAATTCGTCTTTCAAGATTTTCAAGACTTCACGAATCGTCTCCAATTCGAGGTCGGTTCGGTTCACCAGAAAATCTTCATTGCGGTTCAGAACTGATCGTGCAGTTTCAAGGCCAATCTTGACGAATTCCTCCAAAATCCACGCATCAATTTCATCTGCAAATTCAGTCAATTCTACATCATCCGAAGAGTCGTCTTCATCGCGATAAACGTCGATTTCATAGTTGGTAAGCAGTCCCGCAAGCTTGATGTTATTCCCTCCTTTTCCGATTGCTAAACTGACTTGATCTGATTTGAGATAAACTTTCGCTTCACGCGTTTCCTCATTCAATTCAATGGACGAAATTTTCGCTGGGCTCAACGATCGCGTCACTAGCAGCTGTTCATTTTCAGTGAAGTTGATCACATCAATGTTCTCATTCTTGAGTTCACGCACGATGCTGTGGATTCGAGAACCTTTCATGCCAACACAAGCTCCCACTGGATCTACTCGCTCATCATAAGACTCTACCGCCACTTTGGCTCGCTCACCCGGGGACCGAACCACCTTCTTGATGGTGATTAGTCCGTCAGAGATTTCAGGCACTTCCTGCTCGAACAGACGCTCTAGGAATTCTGGTGCCGTGCGCGATAAGACAATGCGAGGATTGTTATTCTTCATCTCAACCGCGGAAACAACGGCTCGCACAGTATCTCCCTTCTTGAAAAAATCACCCGGAATCTGACTTTCACGGGGCATGACAACCTCATTGTCTTCGTCATCAACCAGCAAAATCTCACGCTTCCAGATTTGGTAAACCTCTGCAGAAATCACTTCGCCTACACGCTCTTTGTAAAGCTGATAAATGGCATCTTTTTCCAGATCCATGATTCGGCCCGCCAAGTTTTGGCGCAAGGAAAGCACATTTCGACGACCAAAGGACTCCAGTTTAATTTCTTCTGAAACTTCTTCCCCCACCTCAAAGTCGTCCTCAATTTTCAAGGCTTCGGAAAGAGCAATTTCCTCATTCTCATCCTCTACTTCTCCATCGGCTACGATTACCCGGTTTCTCCAGATTTCCAAATCACCTTTGTCAGGGTTGATGATGATATCGAAATTTGAATCATCTCCATATTTTTTTAAAATCATGGCTCTAAAGACATCCTCTAAAATGCCCATCATAACCTCGCGGTCGATGTTTTTGAATTCTTTAAATTCCTTGAAGGAATCTACCAAATTGAGTTGTGTCATGCTTTCAATATTTGCTGCGCGCAGTTAATTATGACTGATTGTGGTCTTGTTATTTCTTCTTGAATGAAACTTGGACCTTCGTCCATTCCAACTGTTCCATGGCGTAAGTGTGGTCTTCCTCTACCCATTCCTTAGCCTTGCGGCCTTCGATGCGGCGTTTCTCTCTTGTTTGTATCACCAAATCGTTTTCCGTGGCGGAAATTAATTTCCCTTCCACCTTTCCTGCCTCGTGAATTTTCAACTGAACATCACGGCCAATATTTTTAGTGTATTGTCGGAGCATTTTCAGCGGCTGATCTAACCCAGGAGAACTCACGTCAAGTGAGAAGTCCTCAGCATCTCGGTCCAGCTCATCCTCTAGATGCCGACTGAGCCCGATGCACTTGGCAATGCTCGTCCCTTCATCATCATCTAGTAAAATCGAGATCATATTCCCTTCCCGCACTCGAACGTCTACGACAAACCCGCTTCCTCCTTCAAGGTAAGACTGAGCTAAGTCACGAATCGTTTGTTCTTGGATCACAGGAGGGCGTTTGGTAGCGGTTTAACGAAAAGTAATGATCACATTCGCAACAAAAAAGAGGGGTGTTGGACCCCTCTTTCAATTCTTTCGTTACATGTTATCCAGGCAAAGATAGCGCATTCTCATGGAATTCCCCATCCAGGTTATGCAAATGTGGCGCTATTTTCGGCAAGAGCATTCAAACCAAACCTTGCCATCGCCATGTCCTATGTCCTGCAGATGATCGAAGAAGGGGAGCATCAAACCCAAGACTTCAAGATGCGAGTGGACAATGCACGTAAGATTGCAAAGACCATTGTGGCCTTTGCCAATAGCGAAGGTGGACGGCTTCTTATTGGAGTCAAGGACAACGGCGGAATCGTAGGTGTTCAGGCAGACGAAGAGGTGCATGTCATCGACTTGGCTTGTCAGTCGCACTGCAAACCCACAGTAGCTTTTGAAGCACAGGTGTGGAAGGCAGAAGGCCGATCCGTTCTGGAAATTAAAGTCCCGAGATCCCCAGCGCGACCGCATTTTTGCGAAGATGAGGAAGGGAAGTGGCGTGCATACCTCAGGCAAGAAGATCGGATTCATCGAGCCAGCCCTGTCCAGGTGAAAGTGTGGCAATATGAAATGCGCATGGATCGGTCTGAATTCCGATACGACCAATACATCGGCAAACTTTTCGCCGCATGGCGCAATGGACGCAAACTGGCCTTCAGGCAAGTCGTTCGAATGGGGCGCCTTTCATTTGCCGACGCAGAAGACTTGCTTTGTTTGCTGGTCGTTTGGGGAATCGTTGCCTGGCAAAGAGGTCCAAAAGGTTTGACCTATGCGCTCACTGACGCAGGGGCATTGGACGAATTGGAAACGCATGGCCCAGAATCATTTCGTTGGAAAAATTATTCCTAACTCCGGGGCAATATCCCGAACTTTAACCCGTATCGTCTATGCCCAGAAGAGCTGAAACACCCATGACCAAAGCCCCCATATTCCAGAATTGCATTTTCCTTGGATTTGCTCTTTTGTTTCAAACCTTTACCTTGGTTTTTGGACAGATCTCTTCGGCCAGCGGCGCAAGTCTGCAGGAAAACAGACCGACTGGCTCTTGGTTTGATTACTTCCCTTATCATCGAACGGAGGAACTGGTGCACTGCCAAGGAGTTTCTAGCGAAACATCCTTCTGGGCCGTACGCACCGCACAAGCCTTGTTTCTTTATCATGAATCCGACAATAGCCTTCAGCGACTAACCACCGTGGAAGGAATGAGCGGAAGCAATCCAACTGCCATCGCCTGGGATGCAAATAGCGAGCTTTTGATCGTGGGTTATGCATCAGGTAAACTGGACCTCTTCTCAAATACGGGTGAGTGGCTTTACACCTTCAACGACATTCCTCAAAGCAATTTAATTGGTGACAAGTCCATTTTAAATATACTCTGGGGTGGCTCCGAAAACCCTGATATGATCTTCGCCGCTTGCGGTTTCGGCGTCGTAGCGTTGAACATCCGAACGCTCGATGTGCGCGATACGTGGTACGTAGAAGGACAACAAAACCTTCGGAGGTGCAATGGTATTTCAGTGCACCAGCGGGAAGAGTCCGAAGCCGTTTATGTGGTTTGGACTGACGCTGGAATCTTCGAGGCTCCTGTAAATCACCCTTTTCTCAGTTCACCAGATGCCTGGATGCGCTGGAGTGACATACCACTTGAAACTGCTGAATACATGCACGTTATTTTTGCTCCTGACGGAGATGTAGTGGTGCACATGAAAACGGGAGACATTGAAAGTCCAGATGCACTTTGGCTGCTTGATGATGGCTTGTGGACTGCTTTTCCAAATTGGGAAGAAGGGGTTGTTCTAGACCTTGAGGCCACCCAACTCAACGATACAAACCAAAGCTGGCGGCTCGCAATCGCCGACTTTCAATCCATTCGCTTGTACAATGCAGAATATGAGCAGGTACAATTGGATTATGCAGCCGATGGAATTCCCTTGCGTGTAAGCGACATGGCCTTTAAGAATGGGCATACGGGCAGTGAAAATGAGGTGGAAGAGAGTTTCCAAGACTTATTCATAGCCAACAATGAGCAAGGCCTTTTAAGGATGGATATCACGGGTGACGGATGGGATGATCATTGGGTTTTGGATGGCCCTCCCGTTCCATTGGTGCGGGACATTGACGCATGGAATGACCGTGTCTGGATTGCTTCGGGAGGGATTGACGGCACGTGGACCAGCATGTACCATAAACATGGGCTGTACGGATTTGAAGGCAATAATTGGCAATGGATTGAGCTCGGCGATGGAGAAAATGATGTGCTAGGAATCAATGATCCCATGTGTGTTTCAATTGATCCGCTCAACTCCGACCATGCGTATTTTGGCACATGGGAAGAAGGTTTGATTGAGGTCCTTAACAATGAAGTGGTCAATCTATTCAACGATGTCAACAGCCCCCTTGAACAAACTGAGTTTGGAGGTTCTCCAAGGATTGGAGTTGGCGGAGTGGATTTTGATGCTCTAGGAAACCTCTGGTTCACCAATGCCTATGCAGATGAAGGATTGCATGTGCGGCTTCAGGATGGATCGTTTCAGACCATGGGGTTGGGCGATGCTCTGGGAAATGACGGTTGGCTGGGACAAGTCCTTGCAGCCCGAAATGGATACATCTGGTGCATCATGCCACGCAACCAAGGACTGCTTGTATATGATACCAACAAAACACCAGAGGACACCAACGACGATGACTGGCGCGTCTTAACATCTGATCCCGAAAAGGGGGGGCTGCCCTCAGATGATGTCTATTCAATCGAGGAAGATTTAGACGGCGAGATTTGGATAGGCACAGCAGCAGGTCCTTGTGTCATTTACCTCCCGAGTCTAGCCTTTGAAAACAGTAATGAAAACCCGATCGCCTCACAAATACTCATTCAGCAAGATGGTAATTTTCAATTGCTGCTGGAAACCGAAATCATTCAGAGCATTTGCATCGATGGTGGCAACCGAAAATGGATTGGCACACAGAACAGCGGTGTCTACTTATTGAGTTCAGACGGAACTTCCCAAGTTTTGCATTTTGAAGCGGAAAACAGCCCTCTGCCCAGCGATCAAATTTTTGATATCGCTATCAATCACCGCAATGGTGAAGTCCTCATTGGAACAGATCGCGGCTTGATGGGATGGCGCAGCGATGCTCAGAATTTCGTTGTTGAAATCAACGAAATTCGAACCTATCCAAACCCCGTCACTGCGGGATTTGATGGCTGGATCACCATCGATGGGCTGGCATTTGAATCCACCGTGCACATCACGAGTTCAGCGGGTCGATCCGTTGCAAAACTCAAGTCCGAAGGAGGAAGAGCGGTTTGGGATGGATTGGATTGGAATGGCCAGCCGGTGGGTTATGGCGTATACCTCGTATTCGCAACTGATGCTGAAGGGAAATCCGCTGGCACAACCAAATTTGCCATCATGCGCTGATGACGTAACTTCGAGCATGGCCTTGTGGAAATCCAAACTGCCCGACGTCGGGACCACCATCTTCAGCGAAATGAGTGCAAGAGCTCAAGAAAGTGGAGCGCTCAATATGAGTCAAGGATTTCCTGACTTCAATCCTCCAGAAGCCTTACAAGAAATGGTTCACCAAGCCATGCGCGATGGTCATAATCAATATGCCCCGATGGCCGGCAATCAATCGCTGAGGGAGTGGATTGGTCAAGATGTATATCACCGCACAAAACATTCGTGTTCTCCCGATTCAGAAATAACGGTTGGAGCCGGTGCCTCCTCCTTGATTTTTGCGGCCATCCAAGCCTTGGTTCAACCCAACGATGAAATCATTGTTCTCGCACCTTGTTACGATCTTTATGAGCCCGCTGTGCAATTAGCAGGAGGATCTCTGCGCGTTGTTCCATTGAAACATGATGACTTTCACCTAGATCTCAATGCACTACATGAGGCCTTGTCTTCTCGGACACGACTGCTCATCGTCAACATCCCGAATAACCCAACAGGTGCGACATGGACGATGGATGAGTTGGATGAATTGGCCGCATTGGTCAACGACTCCAATACACTCATTTTGAGTGACGAGGTCTATGGCCCGATGCACTACGATGGAAAGGAAGCGCTTTCCATCCTGCACCAGCAGGAACTTCGAAAACGGAGTTTGGTAGCGGCTTCATTTGGGAAAGTCTTGCATGCCACAGGGTGGAAAATTGGCTACCTCATCGCACCACCCAAATGGACACGTGAAATCCGAAAGGTGCATCAATACGATGTTTTCTCCACAGGAGCGCCCTTTCAGGAAGGTATTTCTCGGTTCCTTTCAAGTCCTAATGGTGCAGCGCACCTCGAAGAATTGGCTGGATTCTATCAAAAAAAAAGAGATCGTTTGATCGCTGGCCTATCAGGTAGTTCGTGGTCCTTTACACCTGCTGAAGCCGGCTATTTCCAAGTCCTCGATTACAGCGCTTTCGATGACAGGGATGACCGATCAGCGACCAAGTCCTGGTGCGCGCAACCATTCAATCAAGGCATTGCGCTAATCCCTTTATCCCCCTTCTTCCCTGATGTGGCCGAACCCCAAATCCGTCGACAGCAAGTACGAGTTTGCTTTGCAAAAAATGACGCCACTCTCGATGAAGGAATCGAGCGATTGCTGAAACTTTCAGAGATTGTGCCGCGATGACTAAGTCCGCTCAAGACCTTCGTGTTGCCGCGCTTCAAACGGATCTTCATTGGGAGAATCCGAAGGCAAACATCCTAAGCACAGAGCGTCAAATGGATGTGTTAAATGATAGCACGGACTTGATTGTTCTACCCGAAATGTGGGCCACGGGATTCAGTATGAAACCGGATAAAATCGCCATGGAATGGGATGATCGATGGCGCACAAATCCCGATCAATGGCCTGCACCGCTTCAAGCCATGCTGCGTTGGAGTCAAGAAAAAAATGCTGCTGTTGTCGGTAGTCTGTCCTGCAAAATATTGCGAGGAAAACGGTATGTGAACCGTTGTTTTTTTGTATCACCAACCCAAGGTTTGGAGTGGTACGACAAGCGTCATTTGTTTGGATTTGCTGGAGAAAATGATGTCTACAGCGCTGGAGGAAGTTCCAAAAACATCGAATGGAGAGGTTGGAAACTTCGGCTGCAGATTTGCTATGATCTGAGGTTTCCGGTATTCGGCCGAAATCAAGCATCCAACCCTTACGACGTGCTAATTTATGTTGCCAATTGGCCGAAATCCAGAATTTCCGCATGGAAAGCTCTCGTGAATGCACGCGCGATTGAAAATCAATGTTATGCCATTGGAGTTAACCGAATAGGTGCAGACGGGAATGGAATTGCTCACAACGGCTGCAGCCTCTTGCTTCATCCAAAGGGGCATGCTCTAGCCGAGTCAATTGAAGATGAATCCGTTTGGATTCAAGCTACGCTCTCGGCAAAGGAATTGATTGATTTTCGGGCAAAGTTTCCCGTGCTCGATGATGCAGATTCTTTCGAAATCAAACAAACGCGTTCAGTCCAGTGACATCCAAGCCCGTGATCAACAAATGAATGTCGTGGGTACCCTCGTATGTCACAACAGACTCGAGGTTCATCATGTGGCGCATGATTGGATACTCTCCCGTAATTCCCATCCCACCAAGCATTTGGCGCGCGTCACGTGCAACGGTCAAAGCCATATCCACATTGTTGCGTTTTGCCATAGAAATCTGCGGCGATGTGGCACGTCCTTCATCACGCAATTGACCCAACCGATGGGTTAGAAGCTGCGCCTTGGTAATCTCTGTGATCATTTCTGCGAGCTTCTTCTGCTGCAGCTGGAATTGGCCAATTGGACGGTCAAATTGAATTCGTTCTTTGGAATATCGGAGAGCGGCATCGTAACAATCCAAAGCTGCACCGATTGCTCCCCACGCAATGCCGTAGCGGGCAGAGTCGAGGCAACTGAGCGGGGCACCTAAGCCATCGCGGCCAGGTAAAATATTGGTCTTCGGAACGCGAACATTGTCAAAAATCAATTCCCCTGTATCGGAAGCTCGCAAACTCCACTTACCATGCATTGTTGGCGTGCTAAAGCCCTCCATGCCTCGTTCCACGATGATGCCTTTGATTCTCCCTGCTTCATTCTTTGCCCAAACAACAGCAACATCCGCGAATGGCGAATTGGAAATCCACATTTTCGCTCCATTCAAAATGACATCGTCACCATCTTCTTTAAAGTTGGTCGTCATTCCTCCCGGATTCGAGCCGTGATCTGGCTCAGTAAGTCCGAAGCAGCCCATCATTTCACCCGTAGCCAGTTTGGGCAAGAACTTTTGCTTTTGTTCCTCACTTCCATATTTCCAGATGGGATACATGACCAAACTGCTCTGAACAGACGCAGTGGACCGCAATCCGCTATCACATCGTTCAAGCTCCTGCATGATTAAGCCGTAGCTGATCTGATCCAACCCCGGGCCACCATAATCCTCGGGAATGTATGGCCCGAATGCCCCAATTTCTCCCAAACCTGGGAGGAGATGACGCGGAAACTCACATTTCTCGGCCGCTTCCTCGATGATGGGACTCACCTCTTTCTTCACCCACTGACGAGCTGTTTCTCGAATGAGCTTATGCTCCTCTGTAAGTAGGTCATCCAAGTTATAATAGTCGTGGCCTTGATATAGATCCGTGCGCATGATTCAATCCGTTATTGGGTTTGAGGCCTCAAAGATAAGGCTCGACGGAAGAAGAAATTCCCCAAACCAGCCGCTTCATGCGCCATTGAGTGCTTCATATGCCAGATCCACCTCAAGATGACCCTTTTGGTAGGCCTGAACAGCCAACTGATCTACCAGCTCATTGTTGGGGTTGCCAGCATGACCTTTTACCCAATGAAACCTCACCTTGTGTGTCCGGTAAACGACCAAAAAGCGTTTCCACAAATCTGGATTTTTTTTCTCCTTGTAACCTTTCTTCTCCCACGAAAAAACCCACCGCTTCTCCACTGCATCCACAACGTATTTGGAATCGGAATAAATATCAACCTCGAAACCCGGTCTCTTCAATGCTTCTAGAGCAACAATAACTGCCAAAAGTTCCATTCGATTGTTTGTGGTGCGTCGAAAGCCCCCACTCAGTTCTTTGCGATGCTCACCAGACATGAGTAAAACACCATATCCCCCTGGACCGGGATTTCCACTAGCCCCACCATCGGTGTAAACCACGACTTTACTCATGATTCAAGGGTTTTCGCGTCAGTGCATCTTGAATTAGAGCGTCTACGGTTCGCGCGTAGTACTGATGTTCGAGTTGCGCCACTTTCAATGCAATTCGATCCGCATCGTCCTCTGGTGATAAGGAACACGAGGCTTGAAAAATAATGTCTCCTTCATCGTATTCTGAATTGACCCAATGGATAGTCATTCCTGTCTCTTTCGCACCCGCAGCTTTGACCGCGTGGTGCACGTGCATTCCGTACATGCCTTTGCCCCCAAATAGTGGCAAAAGAGCAGGATGCACGTTGATCATTCTGCTCTGAAAATGCTGAACCATTTTAGCTGGTATTCTCAAAAGAAATCCCGCTAACACCACCCAATCGACTCGTGCTGATTTGAGCATTTCAAGCACCTCACCATTGTTCAGTTGATCTGCTTTAATCGATGCTGTTTCCAGCCCCAAAGCTTTGGTGCGTTGATAGACGCCAGCTTCGGATTCTGTCCGATTGCAGCCTACCCACACCACCTCAGCCACTTCACTGATTGCGAAGTGCCGGATAATTTCTTCGGCATTGGTGCCTGATCCCGAGGCAAGTATGGCAATCCGCTGCTTCTCCAAGGCTTCAAAATTCGAATGCACCCATCGTCGCAATGCGCTGCTCAGATTCTGCCATCATTGCCTCCAATTCCACCATTTGAGCTTCTAATTCTGAACCTAGAGAATCCTGAGGCAAATAAAGAGTCGCTGTCTGGACCATGACCTCGGCGACTTGTTTCGCAATCCTTCTTTCTTGGGCTAACGAGCGGAAACGAGCGGGATCTAGCGAATGGTAATACTCCAGATCATCGGCTTGAATCTCAAAAAGTCGGCGGGTCAAATTGACCCCAAGTTCTCTGGCCAAGGCACGTCGATCATCTGCCAGATCATAAACCTTGATTCCCGGGGCTTCTGAGGTGGATGCCAATTCCATGAGGCTCCCTTGGATGCTCATCAAAACGCGGCTAATGGGCACATTTGCTTCGGGCATCTTAACGATAACTTGCTCCAAAATATCCAATGCACGGTTCGGGTCATCTTCTTTCATAAGCTCCTCAGCCAAAACAGAAAGTTGCAATCTGAAATTCGTCACCATGCGGCGGTTGTTCTCGTCCATGTATATGCCGTCTTCGACATTATCCATGCCTCCCCAAGACCACTTGTCCATTACGTTGGAGTACATTGCATTTGTCGCAACTCCCCCAAAGGCATTTGGATTGTCATTCTTCGGGTAACGAATGGGAACCAACCGGTAAGCAAGTCCCTCCAAACGGAAGAATGATTGCAAGCCCATATAACTGTCTGGGCCAGTTGTGACAGCGAAGTAGATTGGCCGTTCCCAATTGTTTCCTCGAATCATATCCAGCACTGCAAATTGACTTTTCAATATGTAGCCTTTTGGCTTTCCGTTGGCTCCGGATAATGTGAACTCAATCGCATCCACTCGCTGCTTCATTTCATCGGCATCCAAGACGTTATTTTGAACCAATGCCGCGCTATCTGCAGGTATGCGAAAGCTATGCGAAGGCAAAACCGAATAACTCTTACCCCCTCCAAAAGATCTTGTTTTGCTGTCATCCAAAGCGACTGCCATGGCCGCGTCCAGGTCCATATATGGCGCAGACGCGTTTTGTGGCCGGTCCATCACGACAACATCTCGTGTCCCCTGACGATAGCTTTCTTCGTCCATCAAGATGGGCAAAGGTGGGCTATCATAAGCCTGTCGTTTCATTTGATCAATGTACCAGTCCGTATTGAGCAGGCTCAAATTACAGATGCGCACATCTGTCCTATAACCTTCCACTTCCTGCACGTACCAGAGCGGAAATGTATCGTTATCACCATTGGTGAATAAGATCGCGTTTTTGTCCAGCGAATCCAGGTAATTCTTTGCAAAATCCACTCCTGTGCGACGATTGGCGCGGCTGTGATCATCCCATCCTTCCGTCGCCATGAGGCAAGGAACCGCAAGAGCCAGAGCCAGCATGGTTTGAGCGCGAAGGGATTCCTTTACGGACATCGCATGCAAGAGCCAGCCGATGCCCATAAGCAAGGCAACCACTCCCGCCATGAAAGCAATGGAAGCGCTGAGTGCGTGCGGTCCACCCGACACCATTTCCATTGCATACAACACAACTGCAGCCGCAGCACTTCCCCCCAAAACGCGAACAAAGCTTTGAACATCGGCTTTCCTGGCCCATTCAAACATGGCATACACGCCAAGACCTATCCAAATGGCATAGGCGTAAAAGGACCCAACAAACGCATAGTCTCTCTCCCTGGGTTGGAATGGATATTGATTGAGATAAACTACGATTGCCATGCCCGTCAGAACGAACAACGCCGCCACAACCAAGAATTGCCTCGGATCTCGGATGGCATGGAAAATCAAGCCGATTAAGCCGAGCAACAAAGGCAGATAATAAAATCGATTGTAACCCTTGTTTGCTTTGGCTACTTCCGTCAATGAATCCTGATTGCCTATGCGCTGTTCATCAATGGAATCAATGCCTGAAATCCAATTGCCCTCTGTAAAGCTGCCATGTCCCTGAAAGTCGTTCTGCTTACCGGAGAAATTCCATAAAAAGTATCGGAAGTACATCCAGCCCATCTGATAGTCTTTGAAATAACGGAGGTTCTCCGCTGTGGATGGCATCAAATCTGTTTGTATCCTGTCGAGCATCCCCTCCATTTGACGCACCCTTCGAACATCTTCAGATGATCCGCTGCGATTCGCCTGCGACGTAGCAGCGCGAATTTGATTTTCCAACTGTGCCTTTTCACTCTCCAAACGATTCACATATGACTTTCCTGAAGACAAACCCTGTTGAAGATCACTCACCATAAGATTTGCCAACGTCTCGAGGATGCCAGCATCCGTTAACGGCGCACGTTGCATGTTTCCTGACTCAAAGTCACGGACCAAAATCTCGGACTCAGAAGCAACTTCATAACGCTCGTCAAAACGCAAACCATAAGATCGAAACAATCCGGTCATCGCACGATTCAAGGCATCTTTTGACATGCCTCCCTGCAAGTAATCCTGTGAAATGTGCGCCTCGAATTGCTGCAGATTCATCCGTACCTCATTCAAAGGGCTTGTAAACGATGCCGACTGATTGTAGCCTTTGTAGTTGCTCCAACTCTTATACGCCTCAATGTGATTTGCTTGTGTTGAGTACATGCGAGGAAATGCAGAGGTAAAACGAGCATCGTAGTTTGGAACGCTCCCCTTGCGGTCCCCGCTGTCTACGTACTCCTCCTGAATGCGCATCCGATCGTTTCCGTTTGAAGCCAACCAAGCTTGAGCTCCTCCTTCTGTGCGAAATGACTTCACCCGCTTGTCGACACCTCGGTCTTCAACGATGCTAAAGCTCTTCACAAAACTGGGGCGACCATCGGAATACGGGCGACTCTTATCTGTGGGACTTCCCCAGTATTCGCCAGTCGCAAGCGGGCGATCACCATACTGTTCTCGATTTAAATACGAGAGCAGAGCGAAAAGGTCCTCAGGGTTATTTTCATCCATAGGCGGATTTGCCGCGCTTCGAATTACAATTACAGCAAACGTCGAATAGCCAATCAAAACCATGGCCATGCCTAGGACAAACGTATTTGCAGCGACCCAGTTTTTCATTTGGGTCCACCAAATGGCAACTGTCAAAAATGCAATGAGAAGAGCCGCATACACCATGACTCCAGTATTGAATCCCATGCCGAGGTCATTGACAAAAAACAGCTCGAACTTTCCCGCCAAATTAACAACGCCTTTGATCAGGCCTTCTTGAATGAAAGCAAGAAGTACAACAGCCGCCACTGCTGTGAGTAGGAGACCCTTCCAAGAAAATTCATAACGCTTGAAGAAGAATACCAGCGCAATGGCAGGAATGGCAAGCAGATTCAGCAGGTGAACGCCAATGGAGAGCCCCATGAGGTATGCAATCACCAAAATCCAGCGCAAATGACCCGGCTGATCCGCTACCGACTCCCATTTTAAAATGACCCAAAAAACCAAAGCCGTAAACAATGAGGACAAAGCATACACTTCCCCTTCTACAGCCGAAAACCAGAAGCTATCACTGAACGTGTAGGTCAGAGCACCAACGGCCCCAGAACCCAGCACGGCCCAGGTTTGTGCAGTGCTCATCCCTTCTTTTCCATTCCCTGTAAACTTTTTTGCAAGGTGCGTAATGCTCCAAAACAAAAAGAGGATGGTGAATGAACTGCTCAACGCAGATAACGCATTGGCAAATATCGCCGCAGTTTCAGGAGTCGAAAACACCATAAGAAAACGAGCAAGCAACATGAAAAACGGTGCTCCCGGAGGATGTCCAACCTCCAACTTGTAAGCAGAAGCGATGAATTCACCGCAGTCCCAAAAACTTGCAGTGGGCTCAATGGTCGACAGGTAGACAATCGTCGCGATGGCCCAAATGCCCCATCCTGTCCAATTGTTCAGTTTTTGATAGCTCATGTTCGTAGTGGCAATCGCTCTTGATTTGCCAGCACGAAGTTAATGCACCTCCGGAGATGAATCACGCTTGATTTAGGCCTGAATGCCCGGCGTTTTCAACTGATTTTTCCAAAGGTCAATGCAGAATTCTCAATTTTGTGTGCACCGGATCTCGGTTTTCTACCGCCCAGGTAACAAGGTACCATCCATCAGCGAATGAAGCTAAATCCACCTCCCCTGATGCGTTGAGCACTTTTTGGTTTTTCACGATGCGTCCGTCGAGCGTGTGAATGAGCAGTTGTGCGCTCCCGACAAAGCCCCATGCTTGCCAGAATAGCGAACCGTTCGTTGGGTTCGGCCAAACCTCAAATGAAGATATTGGCTCTGTCACACGGTTGATTTCAGTTGTCCCAGTGCAGTCCGAACAAATCTCCACCTCGGCAAAAACTCCTGCCGGACATTCCGGGGTCTCGTAACCTGCGCTGAAAACGTGGCAGCCATCCTCTTCAAATGTATATGTCAGCGCTGAGACCCCATAATCGTATGGCTCCCCATCCAGTGTCCAAAAAATAGTAGCATCCTCCGGTTGATTCAGCGCTCCAATAAGAAATTCATTGCACTCGATTTCGCCCCATTCCACCTCGAGCAAGCAAGCATCTTCATCGCAACCTTCAATCTCTATCTCCCACTCATAGAGCTCCCCTTGGCACGTTGCGGAATAAAGTTCTGCAGTCACGGAGTATACACCGTCGCTTGGAAAGGTGTAATCGAAAAATATCCCAGTAGTCCATTCAATCAAGTCACCATTCACCGACCAGCCAATCTCGGTTACGTTCTCATCGTAAATCCAGAACAGAGCATCACATCCACCAAGGTATTCCACCTCCATCGCGTCCGAATCGGGGCAGTCACTGCTTTCGAGGTTGGTATAACAGGCTTCCATGCCATCGGGGCAGTTGTCCGTGTAGACCTCCACGCAAACGCTCCAGTAAGGATTGAAATCAAAGCCCGCTTCGAAGGTCAAGCCGTTTTCGCTCGTGGGCGGTACCACTTGGCCATCGATGTACCATTCGATGATGGCTCCATCGGGTTGCTCGGGAATCTCAAACAAGTACCACATGCCATCTGCACTGGACACATCCATTTCCAAATCACATTCTTCCTCGCCGCAGCCTTCCACCACAATCGTCGTTGTCAGATATACGCCCATCGGACAATCGAACGAGGTGAAAAAAGCTGTGACCTCGTAGGTCCCTGCACTCGAAAAAACGTGCTCCATGAAATGACCGCCAACGACCGATTCTCCTCCATCTCCAAAGTTCCAATCCACGGATTCTCCTGGCTGAAAACTTCCAATTTCAAACGACCATTGGCACCCTTCACCGGCAGCGTAATCAATGGCTTCGGGGCAGTAAAATTCCATGGGCGTTTCCACACAAAATTCCGTAATCCATGCACCTTCATTCATGACGCGAACCCATCCACTCAAAATCATGATGTAATCGGATTGCATCAATTGCACTTCGATGGCATTCGGATTCACGCTCGCACCTTCGATGGCGATGAAATAACAACCAACAGGCAAGCACATCGGTGCAAAAACTCCCTCCTCTGCGACCTCCCAGAGGCCTGTCTCCGCTGTTTCGCTGTTGAGAAAAGATATCTCGTACGTCACATTCAATTGAGGGATTTCTCCTCCCGTCGTATTGAACACTGCAAATTCAACGTTCGCACAATCCTGGGCCTCTACGTGGAGTGTCAGGAAAGCCAACACGAATGTGAGGCCGAAGACAATCCCCGTTCTATGTAGTGACATGGCCTTTATTTCTTGATAAACCGACGGGTAAAACGACCAACCTCCGTTTCCACAGACAGCAGGTACAAGCCGTTGGCTAAATGCTGAATATCTGTTTCACTTCGAGCCGGGTTGCATTGCATGACTTGGGCACCCGAAGCATCTGAAATCGTGGCCGTCAACACCTCCAATTCGCCCCAATTGAAACGAATCGTTGTGGTTGCTGGATTGGGATAGAGTTCAAATGATGGCGCATCCACCTCGCTGATCTCCACCGGTGAAATGTTTTCTTGGAATTCCATCACGTAACCTTCTCCAGAGCCGTATCCAAAAATGTTGTTCGCAAAGAAGTCCAAATCGCCATCGCCATCGATGTCTGAGAACTGGATGGAGCGAACTCCAAGATTGTTCTTGGGAACATTGATCCCCGCAAGAAGGCCAAATGGATTGTTCACCGATGATGCGAATGAAGGCGCAGAAGCACTGCCTGTATTTTCAAAGTATTGACAAACAGAATTTGCCGCCACCGGCCCCGAGAAATATAGACTTTGAAGCAAATCCAAATCACCATCTTGGTCCAAGTCAGCGGCTTCCAATGAGAATGAGAGTCCACCATACTGAGCCCCATCAGCTGAAGGCAGCAAACCAAAAGGCTCCAGCACTGGAGGTGCAAATGATGGGTTCGTTGCGGAGCCCGTATTCTCGCACCAATACATCTCATGGAACGCAGGATCCCCGGAATAATCCGTCAACGTTCCGAGAAAGTCTACATCACCGTCACCGTCAATATCGGCACATTCAAAAGCATAGGCATACAAATCTGAATCTTTCGATGCCAATGAACCCGATACATCCAAACCAAATGGATTCAATTCCAATGCAGCAAACTGAGGAGAGGCGGGCGTCCCTGTATTCTCCACCCAAAACATTGCATTGACGAGGTAGGCGTAACTGTACGGATTGTAATTGTAGAGATAGGCATATTGACAGCTTCCTACAATATCAAAGTCTCCATCTTGGTCCAGGTCAACGACATCAAAATCAACCCCTGCCACCAATTCCGATTGATCCCATCCTTCAATCGATGAGGCGTCGAAGCCAAAGGGATTGGATTGAACCGGACCGAAGGCCGCCTCAGATACTGAGCCCTCGTTTTCTTGAAATACAATATTCACTGCATAACCTTCTGAATCGTAGGAGGAGTAGAATATCGGCAATTCCAACCCAATGAAGTCTAAATCACCATCGCCATCCAAATCCACAAACTCCGTGTTGGTGAGACCAACTGTTTCTTCTGTTTGAATGACCAACCCAAACGAATTGGGCTGAACAGGTCCAAAATCCTGAGCATTCGCTTCAACAGCGCTTGCGCCCAAAAACAGCAAGCCCCCCAGCGCTCGTTTGATGGCACGTGTTGAACAGAGGTGTTTCAATTCCGCAACCATGCGGTGAACCTTGAGTAAAAGTCGTTCTGCTTGTTGCGTAACCTTTCCATTGGCCTGCTCTATGGCGCGGTGGGCGCGCTTTGCGGCGTGTGCAAGTTGCCGGCGTTTTCTTGCGTAATGTTGATTCATATTCTTTCTATTTCGTTGCTTAATCGTTGCCGTCTTTTGACGGTTGGCGCCAGAATGTGGTGTCTGGCAAGGTAACGCCATCGGCGTGCACAGGATCCTTCGGATTGATGATGTTGGGCTTGCGCTTGCCTTTGATCACATGGACATCATAGATTTCTTCCACGGAACTTTGGTATTGGATGACCCCCACTTTCGACCGGGTCGGCAAATGAAAAATGGCAATCCCTGCTTGGTTGTTTGTCAATTCCCCGGCCAACATCCCAAACGTTTTTGACTTCTCCCGAATCTTCGAAAGTCCGATGAACAGATAATCTTCGTGGAAAGACATGCCACGAACGAAACCTCCAAACGATGCAATCACCTCCTTCTCCCCGGTGGTTCGATCGATGCGCACCAATTCGCCTGTGGCAGAAGTCAAGACGTAAAGTTCTCCGTTGATAAGCGTTGGTGAATGAGGCATTGCCAACCCCTCGGCCAAAACCGTGTTGCTCTCGACATCCATGACGATGCCCGTCTTGGTGATGTGTTCACGCCAGCTGTGCCGCTCATTGCCCTGGTTGAACGCCGTCACGTAACGTGGCCGGCCGTCCTCCATTGCGAGGCCGTTGAGGTGGCAGCGATCTTCCGGTGCAATGCGATCCACAAAGTGTGGCTGCCAAACCGGCGTGAAGTTGTACGCATCGTCCACCTTCATCAGGCATGAAAACAAGGTGTTCACCGCGATCAGCCCACCATCTGCATCAAAATGCACATCGTGGATATCCAATGGTCCTGTGAAGTAAGCCGCACGCGGCATATACATCGCGTCGTAAACGTTGGGTGATTTGGGGTAGTGTGCGGCCAGCTGCTGGGAATTGCGAAAAACCAGTACCTGATTCAAACAGGCAATGGCCAATCGATCGGTCTCAGGATCTTCCGCAACCCCCATGGCCTTTTCAAAATTGCGGGGCAGTTGACTGAGCGACTTCTCGTCCTTGGCCGAAAGGAACACCACCTTGCCCGCCTGATAAGTCGACAGAGCAATACTACATCCCAACCCATGCAACAAAGCAGGAACTTGAGGCGTGTAGGTGCAACTGAAAGGCGGTGGTGGTTTTTGGCTCATCGCAACGAATCCCCTTTAAAATTCGATGTAAGAACTGCTCATCAAAGTAATCCGTTGCATGAGATTAAAGCTAATCTATAAAACGTGGATCAGCCTCCATGATTTCTCCTGAAACTGGACATGTCCGTAATTCTTGACTCGAATAGAATTTTTTAAATACCGGAAGAAAGTCTTTTTCAATGTCCTGAAGATGGAAGTATTCCTCGTACAACAACTCGTTCGCCTTGTCCGAAAACCATAATAATCCGTCTTTGTGATTTGCCTGCCGCTTGCGCTCGATCACAAGACCAATAGAACCGTTAGAACGAATCGGGGAGTGAGGTATTCTCGCAGGCAACAAAAACATTTCCCCTTCCTTGACTGGTATTTCCACCATCACACCGTCCTGTTGTGTTTTGATCAGAATGTCTCCTTCAATCTGAAAAAACAATTCCTCTGTCTCGTTATAGTGGTAATCTTTCCTGGCATTAGGGCCTGCCACAATCATTACGATGTAATCCCCGCTTTCGACATATAAATTCTTATTGCCCACAGGTGGCTTTAGTAGATCGCGGTTTTCTTCTATCCAAAGCGCGAGGTTGAAAGGCTTTGCAATTGACATGAGGTGAATTTAAGGCATCCCGCTTCAATTTGCACGCCGAGCAGGCAAACTCACCAACGCCACACCGAGGAAAATTGCTGCTGCGCACAAAACGGTGTACCATCCCAAATCAGATGTGTAATCCCGGCCTCCTGATGAAACTAGCAAAAAAGAAAATCCTGTCGTCAAAATGGGCTGCAAATAGATGTAGATGCTCACAACTGTGGGTTGAACGATGCGCAATGCGTATATATTGAGCAAATAAACCATGAAAGTGGTTCCCAATATTACATACGCCAAACCCTGCCAATCCGCAGTTTGAAACGCATTCCAATCGACTGCCATCGCCTGTTGCATACCAATCGGCAGGACCCAAAGCGCCCCAAAAGCAAACACCCATGAAATCACGGTCAAAGGTTTGTACTTGGACATCAGAGGTTTGACCAAAACAAGGTAAAACCCATAACTCGTTGCATTGAGCAAAATCATCAGATCCCCCTGCCATGAAGAATACGCCCCTTCGGATTGGCCTCCGACAACCATTAGGGTTATCGCACCAATTGCACCTAAACAAATGCCCAAAACCTTGCGAGAGGTAATCGCCGTGCCCAACAAAACGGAAGAAATCCCCAATACCAAAATGGGATTGGAAGTCATGATCAGCGAGGCGTTGACCGGACTTGTGGCACTCAATCCATTGAAGAATAGCAATTGATTCGCTGCAACACCCGTGGTGCCGCACGCAAACAATCTCCACCAATCGGTAGAATCAATTCGATCCCAAGGCTTACCTCCAGCGCGCAAGGCTCCTCGGAGCACCCAAAACAGGCCTCCTCCACCCAAAACACGCAAGACGATGAATCCACTCGGACCAATCAAATCAGGCATCAAGCCTTTGGCTACGAGGTAATTCCCCGCATAAGTCAAGCCGACAATGAGCAAAGCAAGATGGGCCAGGTACGTTTTCATGAAAAATTAGAGTGCAGCACGTGCGGCCTCTACTGAAGCCTTTGCAGATCCCGCCGTGACGCAATCATCAAACAAGAATACTGGGCGCTTGAGGAAGGTGTATTCTTCCAGAATGAGCTTCCGGTAGTCTGTCTCCGTGAGGGTTCGATCCGCGAGTCCCATGGAGCGAAATTTCATGGCACGCCGAGAAAATAACGCTTCGTATGAACCCGCTAATTCCTTCATTCGATCGAGATCATCGGCAGAGATTCCCTCCGCTTTGATATCCACAACGTCACAACCGTGTTGCTCCGGTTTGAGGTCTTCAAAAATGCGCACACATGTTTTGCATGAGGGCAAGGTGAATGCTTTTTTCATGGTTTTCAATTAAGCGTTTTCCATTTTTTCAATCAAATGCTTCAGGCCAGATTTCCAATCATTTTCATTGTCAATCACGACATCTGCTTTGATCTTCCAAGGTTCGATGAATTGGATGTCCGCCGGCCGCACGTGGTGTTTCCATTGGTAACGCACCTCCTCTTCGGTATAACCACGCTCTGTGCCGTCTCGAGCAATGCGACGCGCCAAACGTGTCTCGGGGGATGCATCAATGTAGCCCACCATGTCCACTCGTTCTTCCATCGCTGGGTAAGCCATCGCAAATAATCCCTCAACAATGAGCCATTCCCTTGGATCGATGGTCACGATCTCAGACTTCATGACATCACGATTGTAGGTATACGTGCTTAAGTGAATGGACTTTCCCAAACGCAACACGTCAATGTCACTGACCATGGTTCCATCATCAATTACAACCGGCAAGTCGAAGTTGGTCTGTCCGTTTTCATCCACCGGAAGCTCCGATTTTGGACGGTAATAGTTATCCAAAGAAAGCACTGCAGCGCGATCCTCAAAATGCTCCCGAAGTCCATCGAGCACCGTGGATTTACCCGAGCCACTTCCTCCTATCAATGCGAGTATTTTCAATTCAATTCCTTTTTCAGTGTTGCGTCAGCTCGTTCCAAATCTGCAGCAAAATCACGACTATTTGCAAGGCGAGGAGGCTTGTTCTGACCCCCCAATTTACCCCGATTCGCCATGGCTTTGTGAAATGTCCCTCTTTCGAGCACACGCAAGTGTGCGTTTTGCAAGATTGCACCTGAAATCAAATCACGGTAATACGGATTGCGCTGCAATACGCCTTCATTCGCTGCTATCGCAAAGGCCTCAACATCGGAAGGTTCCTCAGAAAATTCCACGAACCACTCGTGAAAAGGCAGCCCCTCAGCAGGATTCACTTGAGGCGCCACATGGAATTCCGCCACCTCACCGCCGGTTCTTTCCATCGCATATTTCACTGCCCCTTCAACTTCCTCAGCGATCACGTGTTCACCGAAGGCACTCGTGAAATGCTTTATTCTACCCGTTACAACAATGCGGTAGGGATCCCTCGAAACGAATTTGATGGTATCGCCAATGTCATAGGCCCACAAACCCGCATTGCTCGAAATGATCAAGGCATACTGCACACCCATTTCCACTTCATGCAATCCCAAACGGCGACGGTTCGATTCAAAATATTCGGCCGCGGGGATGAATTCGTAGAAAATTCCATCATCGACATTTAAACGCAAACCCCTGTTCTCCAACTGATCTTGGTATGCAAAAAAGCCTTCGGATGCTGGGAACAATTCTACCGTATCTACCTCACATCCAATTAGTGTTCGAAAACGCTCCCGGTACGGTTCAAAAGCCACGCCACCGAATACAAATAACTCAAAATTGGGAAAGACTTCTTTGACGTTGGCAGCGCCGGTGACCTCCAACAGCCGTTCGAAGTAATTCTGAACCCACGAGGGGATGCCACTGATCAAGCGTAAATCTTGATCCTTCGTCTCCTCAACGATGGCATTGACTTTATCTTCCCACGGCTCAGTGCAATTGGCTTCAAACGAAGGCAGACGATTCGCTTGCAAGTAATCCGGGACGTGGTGGGCAACAATACCACTCAAGCGACCCATCAGGATTCCGCCATCTGTCTTGGACAACTCCGGTGAACCCTGCAGGAAAATCATTTTCCCATCGACAAATCGAGCGTTACGCGAATTGTGGATATACTGGAGCAGTGCATTCCGCGCAGAGCCGATGTGGTTGGGCATCGAATCAGGCGTAATCGGAATGAATTTGGCTCCACTGGTAGTGCCACTGGTCTTGCAAAAGTAATCCGGCTGCCCTGGCCAGAGCACATCGGACTCCCCTTTGACCGCTTTGTCAACCCAAGGTTTCAATCCCTCATAATCCCTGACAGGCACCGCCTCTTGATACTGTGCCAAGGTCATGCCAGGCCGCAATCCATGGTCCCGACCAAAGACCGTAGTTTGAGCACGTTTCAAAAGGTGTTGCAACAGGCGCTCCTGTCTTACGTGAGGACTCCCTGCCTTTTTGGATTCCCTCGCAGCAGAAAAGCGTGCGATGGGTCGGCTCAACAGGGATTTGAAACTCATGGGACGAATTTACAATTCGTACGCAGTGCATCATAAAAAAAGGGGCGGTCATATGACCGCCCCT
>DCPZ01000011.1:78430-81387 GCA_002323795.1 Flavobacteriales bacterium UBA1531
AGGGGCGGTCATATGACCGCCCCTTCCAATTCATATTTTTCTCGTCTTACTTGACGATCATCTTTTTCGTCAACCGCATTCCATCCGCTACCAAAGTGTAGGTATAAATTCCACCTTGGAGATCAGAAACATTCATATCAACTCGGTGATTTCCAGCAGGAAGCTGTCCTTGCTCAATCGCTTGAATCAAACGCCCTTGCAAATCACGCATCTCCATCGTAACGTTCCGAGTCTGCAATAACTCAAAACGAATCATGGTCGTGCCATTGGTTGGGTTTGGAACGTTTTGGAACAATTGAATCCCGTTGCGATTGGCAATCTCGTCAACACCGACACGTTCTGACAAAATCAAGCGAATTGCGGGTGTTGCTGTCTGAGACGTAAACCATACAAAATCGCCCCCTCCTGTGAGGTTGTAATCGCCTGTAGAGTTGTCGGTATCCGAATCCGCATTTCCGAGGACTGTGAGTTGAGCTTCGCTCTCAAATTCATTGATTACCGCTGCGAAATACGCATTGTCCGTTCCAACTTCAATGGGATCTTCAAAAGGCAAGTAAACGTACTCGCTTGTTTGCGCTGAACCTGGTGTCCATGCGTCATCATACACCCAGTATGCAGACTCAAACGGCGCATCGACAAGAGGCCCTGACCCATCATTTTCATACAGCCGTGTCTCGAACTCCAAGTCCCCGCCGCCACAGTTTGGCCCAAAACGAACCGTCACTCCGTATGCCGTTGAACCTTCATTGGTCATGGTGTAGTAGTTGCCATATCCACAAGGATTGAACAAGCCTGCAATTTCTGAATCACCTGGGCCGAACTCCACATCCAAAGATGCCTCGTCGTCATGACCGTACTCATCATCACTGTAAACGATGACTTTACTTATCGTATTATCGTCAGGATTCTCATCTTCGTTTGCTGAAGCAATGGTCGCCTGCAACACGTAATTACCAATTGCAGTTGGTGTCCATCCTGTCGCTACGTAAATGGTGTCTTGTGGATTTGCAGGGCAAATGACAGCATTTCCGAAGCTATTGACAGTGCCCAGCTCTTCGATTGTTGTGCTCAATACGTTTCCACCTTCGTCCAAGACTTCGATCGTGACCGTGGTCTCGTCTTGGCTGACATTCCCTGAATTTCGGTAAAGCAAACCCGCCAATAAACCACCGTCAGCTTCTGTAATTGCTTGTTCAATGGGTGTAACTCGATACTCCCAAATGCCATAGATATCACCATTTGTCAATTGAACTGCTGTCAAATCGTTGTCCACCGGATTCTCAGAAATGGTGACATCGTCAATGCCCCAGTAGTAGTGGCTGAATCCGTCTCCGGTCTCTGGAGACTGGAGGTAAGAAAACCGAATCTGTACGTCAGCAGAATTCGCAGCGACACATGAAATATCAACGGATGTTGTCAAAGCATTCGCAGATGCTGTATTCGCAGATTCAATGAAGGTCCCATGTGCGTCGAATGTGGTCCAGTTTGCGCCACCATCATTGCTCGCTTGAAGATAAAGCGGAGCGTATGGATAGCAGCAGTATCGAAAGTACTGTTCCCATGTGATGATCACGGAACCTGACGCGGAAAAGTCAATGGATGGAGATGTGATCCATCCTTCAGTGTTTTCAACACCCTCTGCAATCGGTGTATTGAAGTAATCGCAATCGAATACCATCCAACCATTGTCGGCAGTGGTGGAGTTCAAAGAACCAATGTTCGTTGAGAATTCCCCCGCCGGTGGCTGAACACCAGAAGCTAATCCATCGGCGTAGTAGCCATTGCCCGCCTGATCGACGTGCTGCCAGATTTGACCTTCTCCTGTGTCTTCAACAGTCCATGCGCCAACTCCATTGTTGCCTTCAAAGCCATTTGCAAAATCCTCATAAAAGAGAACTGTGCCTCCGCCGCGTTGAGCAACTTCAAGTGCTGATTCGTTTTCGCCACGAACCATCGTTGCTTCAGCATCCGACAATTCAGCGGGCATCATCGCAAAAGTGTGAAGGTCAGTAACTCGCTGACCTTGCATCGCAGTTGCTAATCCTAAAATCGCAACGCATAAAAAAGTAAAGTTCTTCATATTGTGAATCAATTTTTCGTCGGCTGAAATTACAGCAAACAAATCAAAAAACCCCACACTTGAGCAAAAGAGAAGGGAACACCTTGCGGAATTCCCTTCTTTTCTAATTTTCAGTAAAAACTGCGGCTACTTTCAAGCAGCAATCAGTCCACCAAAAGTCGTTCAGTCGCACGAGCACCATTCACTACAAGAGTAGTCATGTACACACCAGCATTGTAGTTCTGTACGTCTAGTGTTATGCTGTGGTAACCGGAAGGCTGAGTGCCGCGGTTGATTTGAGCCACCAACTTTCCAGTGATGTCGCGCACCTCCAGCGAAACATCTGCATTTTGATCCAAGCGGTACTGCAATCGCGTTGATGCATCGGCAGGGTTGGGAGCCAATGGGTACAACTGGAAATTTGCCGTATCCACCTCCTTCACGCTAACGGTGTTTGTGGCATCAGGGTTCAGGTTCAAACGAACCATTGGTGTTTCATTGGTGTAGTACCAGTCGTAAGCATCTCCAGCTCCAAATGGACCGTAAACAAAGCAAGTGTTGTCATAGGCGTACTGAGACTCCCAAATCTGAACACTTGATCCGCCATAGTGCTCAAAACCAGCACCTATGACCGAACCAGCAGTCAATGTTGCAGGCTCTTCGAGCACGAGTGTATACCAAAGGACATCACCTTCCGTTCCATCATTGCTGTATTGAGCAGCTAGGTCCAATTCTGCAGTGCTCCCAATCAAACCACCATATTGTTCGGTGATGTAGTTTGGATCAGCTCCGTCAAATAAGTGAGCGATTACAGGAGTTCCATCGTCCGAACCTGCAACAATGGCCACGTCAATTGCATAAACTGTTACATCCTCAAAGATGTCATAAGGAGCCAAAG
>DCPZ01000064.1 GCA_002323795.1 Flavobacteriales bacterium UBA1531
AGATCAAATTAACATTGAAGAAGTCGAAGTTCAACAGCTTCCTGAAAAGCTCAGAAACTTAACCCTGGGTGAAATAGATGCCCGAAATCGGATTGGTGTGAATGTGATTGGATTGAGGCGAGCAAATGGAGAAATGGTCATCAATCCCCCTCCCGCGACGGAATTGCATGAAAGCATGAAGCTATTTGTGCTTGGAGATGCCCAGCAAATACGTTCATTGAATGATTACCTCGGAATACAAACTCCGGGATGAGTTAACCATTCAAAAGTTCTTCATTTGTATATTCGGGGCAATACGATTAATCCCACGCAACTCATGCACCGTTTTCTGCAGTTTTTGATGGCTCTATCAGCAATTTTTATTTCAACGCGTGCATCAGCGGCTACGATTGATGAACGCATCAATTCCTTCATGGAACCGTTGACGAACGCCATTATGAAGGTGATTTTCTTCACAGTTTCTTTTGGAGATGGATTGCAAGTGCCGTTTGTATTGATCTGGCTTTTGTTCGGTGCCATTTTTTTCACCTTCTATTTCAAATTCATCAATATCCGAGCATTCGGTCACGCGTTAGACGTGGTACGAGGGAAGTTTGATGATCCAAACGATGCTGGAGAGGTTAGCCATTTTCAGGCACTGACGGCTGCGTTGAGCGGGACCGTTGGTGTCGGAAACATTGCTGGCGTGGCTTTTGCGGTTTCTTTGGGAGGTCCGGGAGCAACATTCTGGATGATTGTTGCGGGGCTGTTGGGAATGAGTTCCAAATTTATTGAGTGCACGCTGGGAACAAAATATCGCCAGGAAAATGCAGATGGTTCTGTTTCAGGAGGTCCTATGTATTACCTGAGGGATGGGCTGGCCAAGCAAGGAAAGGCAAGGCTTGGAAAGGTGCTTGCAGCGTTGTTTGCTATCGCTTGCATTGGAGGAAGCTTTGGCGGGGGCAATATGGTTCAGATCAACCAGGCGACGAAGCAATTGATTGAAGTCACCGGTGGAGAGTCTTCATTTTTAATGGGACAGAGCTGGATATTTGGTGTGATCATGGCCATTTTGGTTGGCTTGATTATCATCGGTGGAATCAAGAGCATAGCCAAGGTGACAGATAAGGTAGTGCCCTTCATGGTTGGCGTCTACGTGCTGGGCGCACTCGTTGTTTTGTTTGGTAATTTTTTAGCGATACCAAGTGCTTTTGCGCTTATCATCTCCAGTGCTTTTTCGCCAGAAGCAGCCTACGGGGGATTGATCGGTGTGCTGATTGTTGGGTTTCAACGAGCAGCTTTTTCAAATGAAGCTGGAATTGGTTCCGCTTCCATTGCGCATTCTGCAGCGAAGACCAACGAGCCCGTGAGTGAGGGCGTTGTTGCCTTGCTCGAGCCTTTCATTGACACGGTGGTGATCTGTACCATGACCGCTTTGGTCATTGTGATTTCAGGCTACGGTGAAATTGGTCAGGACGTTGCCCTAGATTTGGCTCAGGCCAAGGATCTTCAGGCCATTGAATTGACGAGCAGTGCATTCGCAAAAACAATGAGCTGGTTCCCAATCGTTCTTTCCGGTGCTGTCATTTTATTTGCCTTGTCTACAATGATCAGTTGGAGTTACTATGGTCTAAAATCCTGGACATTTTTGTTCGGTGAGTCGAAGGCTGCAGACCTTACCTACAAAGCAATCTTTTGTTTGTTTGTCGTTTTGGGGTCAGCGATTTCAGCGCAGAGCGTATTTGACTTTGGTGATGCTATGATCTTTGCGATGTGTTTTCCGAACGTTTTAGGGCTGTATTTCCTCATGCGAGAAGTGAAGGAGGATGTGGCTGATTATTTTCGTCGCATCAAATCAGGTGAGATTAAGCGCTACGAATAGAAATGAAAATCTAACGTACAGATTTGGGAAGTCAGAGAGGAGAGTGGATTTGGATTAAAACGGCTTTGATGTCGTGGATTTTCTTTGGTGTATACTGGTTACAGCTTGATTGGCGGGCTTCACGTGAGTTGGAGAAGTATGAGAAAAAATCTGTTCGGGTTTTGCTCAGCGCTTTGGATGAACTTGCGGTTGCAGAACCACGGATGATTAAAAGCAGTTCAGCCCGAATTGCGCCAGTTGCTAAAGCTTCATTTTCACCACGTCGAACGCAGAGGACGGTTATCGCAGATCGAAGTTTAAACCTCAATATTATTGATAGCGCTTCATTGGAAGCTCTGCCCCGAATTGGTCCAGTAACAGCGGGTCGCATATGCCGGTTTAGAGAGGCTTTAGGTGGTTTTCACTCGGTAGATCAACTTCACGAAGTTTGGGGCATGCATCCGGATCAGTTAAAAGAAATCATTCCATGGTTTCGAGTCGGTTCTGGTGTTTTTCGGCACCTCTGTCTCGATGACGCGTCTTACAATCAATTGCGGTCACATCCATACATCCAGTTTGAAGGTGCAGATGCTATCACTGCATATCGCAATGGAAATGGTTTGGAGCAGCTCGAAGACTTGAAAGGAGCAATCCGTGTAAGTGATAGCTTGTTTCGGCGGTGGTCGCCTTATCTTCGGATCTGTAAATCCAATGAAAATGATATTGAATCAAGAACCCCTGAATGAGATTGCGCAGTGCGCTCAATCGGTGAAGGAGTGCATTCTTGATGTTGAAGATTTCCCAATTTCAGGTGTGGCTTTTAAGGATTTGGGTCCGCTTTGGGCGAACCCGGATTTGTCAGGCCGAGCCATTGAGGCGATGGTTCAAATGGTTGAGGTAAATCAGGGTGTTCCCGACTGTGTCGTTGGCATCGAGAGCCGAGGATTCATCTTTGGATTGGCTATGGCTCAGCGCTGGAATGTGCCTTTTGTGCCCTTTCGAAAGCCCGGAAAACTCCCTGGTGAATTGAAGCGAGTGGCCTACGCACTGGAGTACGGCACAGCAGAATTGGAATGCCAAGTCAATAGCATTCAGGCAGGCATGCGTGTTTTGGTGCATGATGATGTCTTTGCCACAGGAGGAACGGCTCGAGCTGCTATGCAATTGGTCAAATCATGCGGCGCAGAGCTCACAGGATGTTCTTTCATCCTTTCTTTGGATGGGTTAAATGGTTCTCAAAATTGGCCATTGCCTGCAGCAGATAAGACTTGTTTATCATTGGTGCATTTCGAATAAAGAAAAAATGAATTTCACAGAATCTGAAAATCAAAAAGCTATCCGTGCAACGGTCCGCGATTTTGCTCAACGGGAAATCCTGCCTCACCGAATGGATTGGGATGAAAGGCAACATTTCCCTCGAGAACTTTTCACGAATATGGGTGAGTTGGGATTGTTGGGCATGTTGGTTCCAGAGAAATATGGCGGCGCGGGAATGGGTTACATGGAATACAAGGTGGCCATCGAGGAATTGGCAAAGGTATGCGGTTCAATAGGTCTGTCAATGGCAGCTCACAACAGCCTTTGCACCAATCACATCCTTATGTTTGGCTCAGATGAACAAAAACAAAAGTTCTTGCCAAGTTTAGCCAGTGGTAAGCACATCGGCGCTTGGGGTCTGACGGAGGCGAATACAGGCAGCGACGCTATGCGCATGCAATGCACAGCTCGCAGAGATGATGACCGCAAGGGCTGGGTGCTGAATGGTACGAAGAATTGGATCACTCATGGTATTTCCTCTGATGTCGCTGTTGTATTGGCAAGAACAGGGGAGCTGCTCGATAGTCATGGCATTACTGCATTCGTTGTGCTTCGAAATCAGAGCGGCTTTGATGGAGGTAAAAAGGAAAACAAGCTCGGAATGCGCTCCTCGGAGACGGCTGAGATGATTTTTCAGGATTGCTTTGTGCCAGATAGTCAAGTACTCGGAAAGACTGGCGACGGTTTCATCCAAGCGATGAAGATTCTTGATGGCGGACGGATTTCAATTGCTTCGTTGGCTCTGGGCATTGCGAAGGGTGCTTATGAATGTGCACGCGATTACTCAAAGGAGCGTGAGCAGTTTGGTCAACCAATCAGCCGTTTTCAGGCGATTTCGTTCAAATTGGCTGAAATGTACACGCAGATTGAAGCGGCAGACTTGTTGACCTTACAGGCTTGCTGGAGAAAGGAAAATAGCATGTCGGTGACCAAAGAGTCGGCCATTGCGAAGTACGAGGCATCAGAGGTTTGTGTGCGTGTAGCTACTGAGGGCATCCAAGTCCTCGGGGGCTACGGCTACACCAAGGATTTTCCTGCAGAGAAATACTATCGGGACAGCAAGTTATGCACCATTGGAGAGGGGACGAGTGAGATTCAAAAATTGGTCATTTCACGCGAGATTTTGAAAGATGACTGATTTTTCGCGATTGTTTTGAATTTCAAATCTAGCGCAGTAAATTTGCAACCCAATAAGAACACCATGCTTTCAATTCCCGTTAAAGAAGGAGACAACATTGAACGCGCTTTAAAGCGTTTCAAGAAGAAATTCGACCGAACAAAGCGAATGCGCGAACTGCGTGCACGCCGCGAGTTTGTGAAGCCGAGCGTGGTGAACCGAGAGCAAAGAAAAAAGGCCCGATATAAAAACGGACTAAACATAAAAAATGATTGAGTAAATCTTTTGTTTTTTAGATGAAAAAGGCGAAATTGTCCACGGACCATTCGCCTTTTTTGCATTTTGAAACTAACCGAATCCCCTGTTGATGGCTTCCTCGCGTTCCTTGAAAAGGAAAAGAGGGGCAGTGTCCACACACTGCGTTGTTACCGATCTGACTTGAATCAGCTGCAGCGTTTTATGGGTGAAAATTACGAGTGCAGTGACCTCTTGGATGTAAAGTCCGAATGGCTGCGTGGCTATGTTGTGGAAATGATGAAGCTCGGCAAAGCACCACGAACAATCCATCGAAAGGTCAGTGCCTTTCGCACGTTTGTGCGTTTTGCAAAAAGACAAGGATGGATAGAGATGGATCCGGCGGATTCGATCGTTCTCCCGAAATTGTCAAAGTCAGTGCCTCAAGTGGTTCCAGAACATGCAATGCGTGAACTGTTCGATGAGTCTGTTTTTCCAGAAGATTGGAGGGGGCGCAGAGACCGAGGAGTCATGGCGTTGATGTATGAGACAGGTGTTCGGCTCAGCGAATTGGTGGGATTAAATGTTGATGATGTGCATACGGAAAGATGTGAATTGCGCGTTATGGGCAAAGGATCCAAAGAACGCAGAATTCCATTGCTCCCCGAGACCATGAAATGCATTGAAAGTCACATTCAAGAAAGACCCTTTCATTCAAGGCATTTGTTCATAACTGATGCAGGGCGATCCCTTTATCCTTCTTTCGTCTACAGAAGGGTTCGTCACTACTTGTCGCTTGTCAGTTCGCTTCAGAAAAGCAGTCCCCACATCCTACGGCACACGTTTGCTACGCATCTTCTAAACCGAGGTGCTGAGTTAGCCGCTGTCAAAGAGATGCTTGGGCACGCTTCACTGAGTTCGACACAAGTATATACGCATCAGTCTCTGTCACGGCTGAAGGAAGTGCATTCGAATAGCCCTTTGGATAAACGACCCAAAGAATAATTCAATCCATGCACATGCAGGTACAAATCCACTCCGTTCATTTCGACGCTGACCAGCGTCTCCTGACTTTCGTTGAAAACAAGGTTTCTAAACTGAGTACTTTTCACGATCAAATCATCAACTGTGAAGTGTTTCTCAGGATTGAGAAAAACGACGCGAAGGAAAACAAGCTTGCAGAAGCCAAGATTCATGTTCCAGGGGCAGATTTTTTTGCGAAAAGACGCTCGTCGAGCTTTGAGGCTTCTGTAGATGAAGCTGTAGAGGCCATTCGGCGTCAAATATTGAAGCAGAAAAAAGCGCGTACCGCTGTTGCTTAATTGCCGCGAAATCAGTGTTTTGTGAATCACGAATGAAGTTCGCGAGGAAAAGATGCTGTGACCCCTTGTTACCACAAGATTCTTTCTTACATTTGCCGTCCTGAAAACCGGGGCGATTCGTCTCCTCAGTTCTTTGAAAAGTGACGCCGATGTAGCTCAGCTGGCTAGA